>CAMBWJ010000175.1 GCA_945871545.1 uncultured Clostridia bacterium
TCAACAAGAAGCAGAAGAGCACGCTGGAGAGCGCAAAGACCGCGCTGACGGCGCTCAAGCCTGTGCTGGAGGGCATTTCCGACTGGACGGAGGCCAATCTGCACGACGTTGTGATGGCCGCGATTCCCGACCTGGGCATGAAGAACGGTCAGGTGCTCTGGCCGATGCGCATCGCCATCAGCGGACAGATGTCCACTCCCGGCGGCGCGTTTGAAATCGCCTACCTGCTGGGCAAGGACGAGACCCTGAAGCGGTTGGAGGCCGCGCTGGCGAAATTATAAACCATTCGCTTAAACTTGAGGGGCCGCAGCCCTTTTTGCCTCCCTTTACACAAGGGAGCCTTAAGAGACGCGAGTGCGATATTTACACAAGCTTGAAGGCCGCGCAGATTTCTGCGCGGCCCTTCTGCGCCAAGGTTTAACCCGAAAGAGATGTCATATGACATATACGGACGATATAATGATGATGTTTTTCAACATTGGGTAATGGCAGAGGTACATATCCTTGAAGAAGAAAGAAATCATCAATCCGGCGCATCCGCATGTGCCGATGTTTACAAAGCGGGAGATCTGGGCGCTGTTGATTCCGCTGATGATCGAGCAGCTGCTCAATTCGCTGATGGGCACCGCGGACACGATGATGGTGTCCAACGCGGGCTCCGCGGCGATCTCGGCGGTATCGCTGGTGGACGCGATCAACTTGCTGCTGATCAACGTCTTTGCCGCCATGGCCACCGGCGGCACGATCATCTGCGCCCAGTATCTGGGCCGCAGGGACAGGGACGAGGCGGTGGAGACGGGCCGCCAGCTGCTGCTGACGGTGTTTGTCATCGCGACGGCGGTGATGCTGGTGTGCACGCTGCTGCGCGGGCCGCTGCTGCGGCTGATCTTCGGCCGGGTGGAGATGGAGGTCATGGAGAACGCCAAGATCTATCTGCTGATCACGGCGCTGTCCTACCCCTTCATTGCGCTGTACAATGCGGGCGCGGCGCTGTTCCGCGTGGACGGCAACTCCCGCCTGCCGATGATGATTTCGATGGTGTGCAACCTCATCAACATCGCCGGAAACGCGGTGCTGATCTTCGGCTTCCGCATGGGCGTGGTGGGCGCGGCGCTGGCCACGCTCATCTCCCGGGTGCTCAGCGCCCTCGCGGTGCTGTATTTCCTGCGCCAGCCCCGGCAGACCATCGTCATCCGCGACTACTTCAGGATCCGCCCGAAGTTCCCTCGCATCCTGAACATCCTGGCGGTGGGCATCCCCACCGGCATCGAAAACGGCATGTTCCACTTCGGCAAGCTGGTGATCCAGTCCTCCGTGTCCACGCTGGGCACCACGGCCATTGCCGCACAGGCGATGACCAGCACGCTGGAGCTG
Source organism: uncultured Clostridia bacterium (assembly GCA_945871545.1). Next base: position 1,375 of record CAMBWJ010000175.1, read on the forward strand.
GTGACCGGTCAGGCACCCATGGGCATCGGTCTGGGCATGATGACGCTGGTGGGCCAGTGCATGGGCGCTGGGCGCGAGGACGAGGCGCGGCAGAACATCAAGCGCCTGACGATCTATGCGGAGATCGTGCTGCTGGCGAGCTGCGCGCTGATGGCGCTGCTGGTGCGGCCGATCACCGTGCTGGGCGGCATGGAGCCCGCCGCGGCGGACATGGCCGTGTGGATGACCTACATCATCAACATCGTCAAGCCGCTGATCTGGACGCTGTCCTTCATCCCGGCATACGGCATGCGCGCCGCAGGCGACGTGCGCTTCTCCATGACCGTCTCCAGCTGCACCATGTGGCTGTGCCGCGTGGTGATGACCGTGCTGCTGATCCGCGTATTCGGCTTCGGGCCCATCGCCGTGTGGATCGGCATGTTCTCCGACTGGACGGTGAGATCGGTGATCTTCTCCCTGCGCTTCAAGAGCGGCAGGTGGGCGGAGAAGCAGGTGCTCAAAGAAGCAAGCTGAGGTACAGAAAGCAAGGAGCCGCCTTCGGACGGCAAATGTAGGGCGGGGTGCCTTCACCCCGCCAGATAACAAATGCGGGGCTGCCTCGAAACGGGAAAATGTTTCGGGACAGCCCCTTTGCATGCCTGGAATCAGACCTCGAAGAACGCGGCCTCCACGCGGGCGCAGAACTCGTGGTAGAGGCGGATGTGCTCCTCCTGCACCAGGTAGGTCTCGGTCTCGCCGGACTCGATGAGCACGTCGCAGTACTGCTTCAATTTGCCGCCGCCCTTTCCGGTGAGGCCGATGCAGGTCGCGCCCTTCATCTTCGCGGCCCGCAGCGCAAGGATCACGTTCCGGGCGTTTCCTGAGGTGGTGATGCCGATGATCACGTCGCCGGGGTTTGCGTAGGCCATGACCTGCTGGGCGTACATCAGCTCGCCGCCCAGGTCGTTCACCACCGCAGCGATCACCGCGCCCTGGGCGGTGAGATCGATGGCGGGAAGGCCCATCTGCAGCGGCAGGTGATCCATGGCCTCGTCCCAATCCGCAGGCAGCGGGCGCTTCTTCAGAAAGCCCTTCACCAGCTCGCCCACGATGTGCGCGCTGTCGGAGGCGCTGCCGCCGTTGCCGCACACCAGCAGCTTGCCGCCATTTTTGTAGGAATCGATCATGATTTCGACGGCGCGATCCAGCGCCGGATTGTTTGCGTTCATTGCTCTGTCCTCACTTGCCGCACAGCTTCTTCCAGAGGTTGGGGATGGTCTCCTGATGGTCGCCGCAGAAGTGCTGGCCCCAGCCGCCGCAGGACACCGGGCGGTTGACGATGTTCTTGCGCGGGCGGTAGTAGTACTGGGGATGCTCGTAGCCCAGCGGGCGGCGGAAGTCGCCCAGGTCGATCAGGTCGAAGTTGGCCGTGGTGATGTCGAAGGTGGGGTATTTCAGGTTGCGGGCAATGGACAGCGCCTTCAGGAACACCTCCGGGCCGATCACGCCGGAGCCGAAGTTCATGTACACGCCCTTGTCCATGTGGGCCACCGACCAGCAGATCTTGTGGAAGTCGATTCCACTTGCCCTGCCGATGGCCTCGAAGCTGCACGTGGGATGCTGGTGGATGATGTCGGTGCCCAGCGCGATGTGGTAGGTGGCGGGGATGTCCAGCCTGTAAGCGTTCCAGAGCACGCAGTCCTCCCGGTGGGGGAAGCGCTCGGGGTGCTCGTCGATGTACTTGCCCAGGCTCTCGCCGTAGCCCAGCCCCTGCGCCGCGCCCTGCCGGATGGCCTCGTTCATCCAGCCGCCGGTCTCCTCCCACATGCCGAAGGAGCCGTCCTCGATGGCGGTGGGCACATGCTCGCTGGTGCCGCCGAGATAGGCCAGCTCGAAGTCGTGGATGGAGCAGGCGCCGTTGCCCGCGATGTGGGTGATGTAGCCCGCCTTCATCAGCGCGATCAGATAGCGGGACAGGCCGCACTTGATGACGTGCGCGCCCATGGACAGGATGATCTGGTGTCCGCCCTCCTTTGCCGCCTGCACGCGGCGCACCAGCTCGTCAAACTCCGGGCTGCCCCAGTCGGGAACGGGGGTCTCGCCGGGGACGGCGAGGGTATCGATGCGCACCAGATTGTGGCGATTCTGGGCGGAGTAGGTGGTGATGCCGGAAAAGTCCAGCTGCATGCATCTGCGGTTCATAGAGCTTCCCTTCAGGCAATTTCAGAAGATTGTTTGCTGAATTTATTATAATTTGGGCCTGCAAACTTGTCAATCTTTGGAGAACTTTTTCCAATTTATGAGGATTTTTTCGCGCTTTGCAGGATTTTTCATAAATATACAGAAATATTAGGTAAAGGACAATTGTCAAGGAAGGTGGCCGGGTGTGCACGCAATCAATTCCAGCGTAATGAAACAATCGAATCGCAAGATGGTACTGGGGTGGATTCGCCGCAGACCCATTTCGCGCGCGGAGCTGTCGGATTGCACGCAGCTGACGAGGGCCTCCATCACCCAGATCGTGGACGAGCTGATGGAGGAGGGTCTGGTCACCGAGACCGAGTCCGTGGGCCGGAACAAGCTGGGCCGCAAGCAGACCCAGCTGGCCATCGTCAAGGATGCGATGTACATCGCCGGGGTGAACCTGAGGCGCAAGGGCTACGATCTGGGCGTCATCAATCTGGCGGGCGAGGTGCTCTGGCAGCGCTCCGGGGCGACGCTGGGCCGGGAGGTCTGCGCCGTTCTGGACGAGATCGACGCGCAGCTCAGGGACGCGGTGCGCGCGCTGGAGATCCCGCCCGGGCGCTTCTACGGCGTGGGCGTGGGTGCGCCCGGGCCGCTGGATCGGAGCAGGGGAACCATCCTGAACCCGCCGAACTTCAATCTCTGGCACAACGTTCCCATCGTGGACATGCTGAAGGCGCGCACGGGCTGGAACGTGTTTCTGGAGAACATCTCCAATGCCCACGCGCTGGAGGAGCTGTACTTCGGCGTGGGCCGCGAGGGCGTGCAGAGCTTCATGCTGCTGCGCGTGGACGAGGGCGTGGGCGCGGGGATCGTGCTGGGCGGCCACCTGTTCAGCGGCCCGAGGGGGCAGAGTCCGGAGGTCGGCCACGTGTCCATCGACCGCAACGGCCCGGCCTGCGCCTGCGGAAGGCGCGGCTGCTGGGAGCGGTACATCTCCTTCCCGGCGGTTCTGCAGGGCACGCCCTTCACCGGTTGGCCGCAGGTGATCGATTCTCTGGGCAGAAACCCGGAGGCCGACGCGCTCTTTGCACGGGTGGCGGAAAACCTTGCCTTTGAAATCGCGAACATCGCCAACGTGTTCGGCCTGGATCGGATTATGCTCAGCGGCAACTTCGTCTATGGCGGCGAACGGCTGGCCGATGCGGTGAACCGCAACATGCAGGGCCAGTGCCTGTGGGAGATGGGCACGCAGCCCGTGCTGCCCGGACGGCCGATGGAGACCGCCCGCATCGCGGCGATGGCCGCCTACCACAGCATCTTTTCAAATTGCTGAACGAAACAAAAAACGCCCGCATCGCCTTTTGATGCGGGCGCTGTTTTGCGTCGCTTACTTCAGATAGGTGTTCTTGATCCAGCCCAGGGTGCCCTTGTAGTTGACGCGGGT
>CAMBWJ010000176.1 GCA_945871545.1 uncultured Clostridia bacterium
TGAAGGGCCTGTATTGCGATGAAGCACCTGTCTTCCACCCTTGCTACTTGGGGTACCCCCATCACAAGGAACTGTTGGTCAAGAGCGACGACAATAAAGTTGAATGGGATGCTGTGGCCCTGACGCGTCTGGCTGATGTCCAGAAGAAGGAAAAGGCTGAAGTTCAGGCCCAGACTGCCGGTGCTACCTCTGAAGCTGTAACCCAGAGCAGCATTACTGAACTGCCCACCTCCAAAGATGTAGCTGAAGCTGCTTAAGTCTTCTCCTAAAAGGTTTTCATCAGGAATAACCCTTATATCTTCACGAAAAGGTTTTAGGATAAACTCCTATTTTGTAGGCTTATGTGATATACTTGTAAGCGAAATCCCAAAAGATGTAAGATTATCCCCCGAGATGTGGGCTTAACCCTGAAAGATACAGAATAGGATGGTTTAAGATGACTCCAGATGGATATAAGGTAAAACTGCTTACTGTTTTGCGTATCTTTGAACAGAAAACAGATGAGAATAACCCCATGTCTGCGGATAAGGTCGCAGAAGAGGTCAAAACCAGATTGCGTATTCCTTGTAGCAGGAAGGGCATTTATGATGATATGGATGCTCTGAATGACTATTGGGATATCGCTGGTTGCCGGTGCGCTCACCAACATCATTCTCGACCCCATCATGATCTTCGGCCTGCTCGGCTTTCCCCGCCTGGGCATCCGGGGCGCGGCAATCGCAACCGTGATCGGTCAGTGGGTGGGGATGTTCGTCGCCCTCGCGCTGCACCTGAAGCGGAACCGGGAGATCCGGCTTGCCCTCCGGGGCTATCGCCTCAGCCGCCGCACGGTGGCCGAAATCTACAAGGTGGGCGTCCCGACTGCGATCACGCAGGCGCTCGGCAGCATCATGGTCTCTGCGTTCAACAGCATCCTGATGCCGTTCTCCTCCACTGCGGTGGCGTTTTACGGCGTGTATTACAAGCTTCAGAACTTCCTGTTCATGCCCATGAACGGTCTGGGTCAGGCCGCAATCCCCATCGTCGGCTACAATTACGGCGACGGGAATGGGCGGCGCATCAAGGAGGTCGTATGCACAATGCTGCCGATCGGCGGGGGGATTGCCATTCTCGGCACGATTCTGTTCATGGCGTTCCCGCAACAGCTGCTGAAGCTGTTTGCGGCCAGCGAGGATATGCTGTCCATTGGCATTCCGGCGCTGCGGATCATCTCCGTGACCTTTGTCCTGTCCTCCGTCACCATCATATTGGGATACGCCGCGTCCGGCCTGGGGAATGGGCTGATCAACATGATCGGAACCGCGCTCAGGCAGCTGATCGTCTTTGTTCCGCTGGCTTACCTGTTCGCAAAGCTCGGGGGCATTTCCTACGTATGGTTTTCCGTCTGGATCGCGGAGCTGGCTGCCGTCTGCTATGCCGTATGGAGCAGCTCCAGGGAATTCCGGAGGAAGGTCAGGCCGCTGATTTCGGCCGAGGGCCCGGTCGCCAAGGGGATTGCGGAGTAAATCCGCCGTCCCACAGACTGTCGAAAAAGCCCCCGGAGGGCTCGAGAGGGCCACAGCCCTCTCAAATTTCAATCGTACCCGGCGGCGTGTACGCCGGGGGCGGGCGATTTTTGCGGCGGGAAATTCCATTTCCCAGAGCAAAAAACGATTCCTTGCAGTTTTTGCGCCCGGAAATCCGTCAGGATTTCAACAAAAACTGGAGAGGGTGGCAGTGGCGGGGGAGCTTGCTTCCCCGTCCACCAGCTTGTCAAAATACTGTTTTGACAAGCCGAGGGACTGCGGAGTAAATCCGCCGTCCCTTTTTTGCAGACGCATCCGGGCAGGGGCAGGCGGGTTCGATCCGCATTCCCGGCGCCAAACCGGAATTCACCATTGACGAACGAACGATAGGTAGCTATAATGGTGTACAGCAAACCATCCCGGATGGAGTGGAGGAGGATCGCAATGGATCGGGGAAACACAAGGCAGAGAATTCTGGAGGCCGCGCTGGAGCTGTTCTCCGTGCAGGGCTTTGAGGCCACCTCCATCTCCCAGATCGCGAGCGCCGTGGGCATACGCAAGGCGTCCCTGTACAGCCACTTTGAGAGCAAGCAGGCGATTCTGGACGCGCTCGTGCGGGATGTGCTGGATCAGTACGCGGCGCATTCGATCTTTGCAAGGCCGGACGGGGATTCGGAGGACGCGCCCACGCCCGAGGCGACGGAGCAGCGGATTCTGGAGCAGCTGCGCTACATCCTGCACGACCCGCACATCAGCCGCGCGCGAAGGATGCTGGTGGTGGAGCAGTTCCGGAACCCGGAGCTGGCGCAGCTCCAGACCCGGCAGAATTACACCGACGTACTCACGTACTTCACATCTCTCGTGGAGCGCCTGATCCGCAGCGACGTGCTGGCCGGGGAGGATCCCGGGATCATGGCGGCGCAGCTGTGCCTGCCCATCTCCGCCTGGATCAGCCTCTGCGACCGGGAGCCGGAGCGGGAGGACGAGGTCATGGAGCTGGTCAGGCGGCACATCGCTCAGTTCTTCCGGGTCTATCGGAAGTGAAAATGGATTCAAAGTGGAGGCAAGCATATGGAATACAGCAAACAGATCGTTCTGAAGGACGGAAGAACCGCGATCCTGCGGCACGGCGTGGAGGCCGACGGCGGCGCGGTGTTTGAACAGTTCAATCAGACGCACGGGGAGACGGATTATCTGCTCTCCTATCCCGATGAAAACAGCTTTACCGCCGAACAGGAGGGGCAGTTCCTGAAGCGCAAGGCGGAGAGCGCGAACGAGGTGGAGATCATCGCTCTGGTGGACGGCAGGGTTGCCGGAACCGCCGGCGTGGACGCAATCGGCGCGAAGTACAAGCTGCGGCACCGGGCGGAGTTCGGCATCAGCGTGCTGCAGGAATACTGGGGCCTGGGCGTCGGCTGCGCCCTGATGGATGCGTGCATCGAATGCGCGCGGCGGGCGGGCTATGCACAGCTGGAACTGACCGTGGTCGCGGAGAATGCGCGAGCCGTCGAGATGTACCGGCGCGCGGGCTTTGTGGAATTCGGACGGAATCCCCGGGGTTTCAATTCCCGGATCAGCGGCTACCAGGAGCTCGTCTCCATGCGGCTGGAGCTGTGACGGGCTTGCAGGAGGAACCTATGAACCGACTGATTTCCAGAATTGGCGCGGCGGTGGTTGCCGCGACCGTATTCCTGTTTGCGGTCTGCATGATCGTCGATTTTCTCTTTTGATCCTACCTCGTGTGCATGCTGCTGCCCATCGGCTACATCATGATGGCCGCGGGCTTCCAGCAGGAGTGCGGCGAGGAGCGGCGGGTCGCCGCCAACGTCGGGCTGGTCCTCGCGGCGGTCTACGCCGTGCTGATCCTGCTGGTGTACTTCGCCCAGACCACCAGCGTCCGGCTGGAGAACCTCAGCGATCAGGCGAGCCGCATCCTGAACTATCAGCGAGGCGGCCTGCTGTTCAACTACGACCTGCTCGGCTACGGAATGATGGCGCTCTCCACCTTCTTCCTCGGCCTCTCCATCCGGCCGGAGTGCAAAGCGGACGGCTGGCTGAAGGGCCTGATGCTGCTCCATGGCGTCTTCTTCATCGGCTGCTTTGTGATGCCCATGACGGGCGCGTTTACAGCCATGGCGGACGGCGGGGCGGGCAATGGAGGAACCATCGCGCTGCTGTTCTGGTGCGCCTGGTTCTTTCCGATCGGGGTGCTGGCGTACAGGCACTTCAGAGAGAAGGATTGACAGCCTGCGGCCGTGTCCGTCCGGCATGGCCGCAATATTCTGCGCCGCTTCCTACCGAACGATAGGAAGCATGCAATATCTTCAGAATGAACACATATGCATAGAAAAAGCGCCTATCTGCGGCGGGAAGCTTCCGGTACAATATGGACTGTACCCGAGAGAGCTGCAACAAACAACGCAAGGCGCAGTTTGAGCCAAGGAGAAAACGCAATGAAAACCCTGCAAACCATTCAGAAGACCTTCCATGTCTTTCAAATTCTTGCAAAGGTGGCCTTCATTCTCACCATCGTGGGCGCATCGATCTGCGCCGTGGGGGCACTGTGCTGCATGGTCTGGAACGCCGGCGGGCAGGTATTCAGCCTCTTTGGCGAGCCGGTCACGGTCTTTGCCGACGCCGGGAACACGAAAGCGACGCTGGCCCAGCTGCTCTCCAATCTGGTCTACCTGACCACCGACGCCATACTGCTGGGCTTCGCCGGGCGCTACTTCAGGGCCGAGCAGGCCGAGGGTACGCCCTTTACGGAGCGCGGCGCGAAGCTCGTACAGCGGCTCGGCGTGCGCTGCATCTGGATGCCCATCGTGTCCATCGTGATCGCATCCGTCATTACCACCTGCCTGGGCGTGAAGGGCGGCGACGTGAGCAACCTCCCCAGCGTGATCACCGGCGTCGTTCTGATTCTGGCATCGCTGATCTTCCGCTACGGCGCGGAGCTGGAGGCGAGATGCGAAGCGCGCGAGGGGGAGGTCTGACATGAGAGAGCGCTTCTTTGTCCCGGCCTGTGTGCTGGCGACCGCGGCCCTTGGTTCTATCGTCTATGCTGTGGGACACCCGGAGCTGTCGTTCCCATGGAGCGTCCGGCTCACCCACATCCTCTATGGATTCTATGTGGATGCGGTGGCGCTGCTGTTTGTGCTGGCATTCTGGAAGCATGGCGGCTGGATGCATGCGCTGACGATCCTGTTTGAGCTGGGCGCGATCTTCTTCCTGGTGCAGTCCATCCTCAGCGTCTTCCCGGAGGGGAAGGTCAACTGGTATCTGCCGCTGGCGCTGGGACTGAACTGCGTCGCGCTGCTCTTCAACCTGACCGCAATCCGGCAAAGGAAGCGGAACATGACAGAAAACAGGGAGGCAAAGCAATGAATCTTACCTACGAACACAAGCCCGCCATGCGCTTTATCGGCTTTTCCACCTCCATCCGCCCGGAGGAGGGTTATCAGAAGTGCCCC
>CAMBWJ010000177.1 GCA_945871545.1 uncultured Clostridia bacterium
GCGACGAGCCCGCCTGCTTCGAGATGTCCGCCGTGCGGAAGCGCGCGTCGGGCCGCACCAGACACAGATAGAAGTGCTTCTGGTTCTTCGTGGTCAGAAAGTAGTTCTTCACCACCATGCAGTTGAGCTGACGCTCCACGGGCGCGCAGTCCCCGATGGTGTGCACCGGGGGATGCTCCGCTGTCTCGTAGGGTATGCCCAGCGCATCCAGCCGGGCGCAGACCTCCTCCGCAACGCTCCTCACAGCCGCCTCAGATCCTTTCCCTCAAGCTTGATGACCGCGCAGCGCGTTCGATCCAGCAGGCGGGAGCTCACGCGCTCGCCGTAGGTCTGCTGCATCTGCATGGGCGACAGGTTCGTGGCGATCACGGTGTGCCGGCGCGCAGCCATGCGCTCGTTCAGCAGCGTGAACAGGTACTCCACGGTGATGTTGCGCATCATCGGCTCCGAGCCAAGGTCGTCGATCAGCAGCAGCGGCACGCTCAGCAGCTGCTCGAAGTCCACTTCGCCCGAGCCGTCGGCGAAGTGCTGCCGCCGCATGGCCTCGAACATGCGGAAGGCCGTCACGCGCACGGCGCTCTCACCCCGGCTGATGACCCGCTCGTAGATGCAGTTCAGCAGGAAGGTCTTGCCCAGGCCGCCGCTGCCGGTGAGCAGCAGGTTCTGGAAGCGGGTATTCGGGAAGGAGTCGGCGTAGTCCTCGCAGGCCTTGCGCACGCCCTGCATCTGGGCGCGCTGGCCGTCGGCCTCGGGGAAGCGGTTCAGGTCGAAGGTGGCGAAGCACTGCTCATCCACGCCCGCCATGCTGCCGTCCTCGTACTGCTTCACCCGCAGCGCCTTCTCAAAGCACTCGCAGAAGCGCGAGGGCGCGTCGCCCACGTAGCCGGTGTCCCTGCACGCCTCGCAGCGGTAGTGCAGCTCCAGGTAGTCCTCCGGCAAGCCCAAATCTGTAAGCCGCTTGCGGATCCGGGCATTGTTGAACAGGCCGCGCTGCTTCATCTGCTCCGCCGCCGTGCGGCAAGCCTCCGGGTCGCTGGTGACCATGATGCGCTTCATGGTATCGAAGGCCAGGTGCATGTTCTCCTCCCGCAGACGCAGAATCTCCGGATCCAGCCTTCCTGCCTCGGCGATGCGCGCATCCAGCTCCAACTCGTTGCGCGTGCGCTGATTCTGGTACTCCGCCAGAAGCTCACGAATGCAGTCCGAACGGGTCATTGCGCATCTCCCTCCTGTCCGTAATCCTTTGCGGGATCATAGTAGAAATCCGTATCGTAGTCCGCCTCGGTGTAGCTGTGCTGCTGGTAGTTCTGTGTCTGGGGTGCAGCCGCCCGGACTGCCTCCCGGGCAGCGCCCGCCACCTGAGCGTGCTGGGCGCGCGCCGCCTCGGGGGTGGTCACGCCGCTCTGCTCCCAGGCGGAGAGCAGCTTGTCCATGTAGACCACGGGCACCCTTCTGCCCCGGGCGCACTCCGCCGCGCACCGGATCAGCTCCGGGCTGAAGCGCGCGCGCCAGGATTCGTAGCGGGCCAGATCGTCCATGTTCGGCCTGCGGGACAGCCCCGCCGTCTCCAGCAGCGCGCGCACCTCGCGGGTGGCCTGCTGCATGTCGGAGATGTACCTCTCCGCATCGGCGCGGGTGCGCACCCCGGCCTTGCCCCACTCCTCGACCATCCACTCCAGATCCTCGAAGCTGTGCTTGCGCTTGCGCGCACACTGCACCGCCGCCAGCATCAGCGCCTCCGGTTCAAAGCCCTGCTCCAGCAGGGCGGCGTACTTCCGGGTCTGATCGGGCGTGGGCATGGCGTTGGACGCGCCCAGCTCCCGAAGCAATTCCTTGACCGCCTCGAAGTGGTCGTTCGAGCCGCTCTCCACCCGCGCCTTCAGGATGGCGTCCAGATAGGCAATCGACGGCGCGCGGGACTTGGTGGTCTGGGCGCAGGCGGCGATCACGTCCTGCTCCGTCAGCTTCCAGTCCTCGATCCAGCGCCGCACGCAGTCCAGCTCGTTCACGGTGGGGCGGCGGTTCATGGCGAACTGCTTCATCACCGCCGAGGCCATGGAATAGACCTGATCGTCGTAGGAGATGGCCTTGTTCACATCCTCCAGGCTGCGGATGCCCCGATCCGCCCACTCCGCCGCGCGCTTGTTGGCCCGCTTGAACACCGAGGCCGCGCGCTTGCCGCCGGGCTGGCGAATTTCGTACTCCAGCATGCGCAGCGCCGCCTCCTGGGAAAAGCCCAGCACGTTCAGCCAGTCGTTGGCCATCTGGTACTGGTTGGGCTGGAGCATCTCTCCCGGCGGGAACAGGGCCTGCAGCGAGGCATTGAACTCGCGGTACTTGTAGTAGTCGCGGTCCATCTCCGTCTGCACCTCGCCGCCGCCCTTCAGCGGCCGTATGGCGTAGGTCGGGGGACGGTCGCTCAGCCGCTCCACCAGGCCCATGCGCTCCCAGTAGGAGAAGGCGTTGAACACGGCCTCCTCCTCCATGTGCAGCGCCTTGGCCACGTCTGCCAGCTCGCCGCCCAGCTCCGGATGCAGGCACAGCATGCGCGCATACAAATACACGCGCAGGTAGCCGTCCGGCGCGGTGGGCAGGTATTCCAGCAGGAACATATTCTCAATGGGCGTGACGTCGAACATCGCCGCGCCCTCGGAAAAGCTGCAAAACGGCATAAATCTCCCTCTTTCGCATAGGTGGTTTTATGATAGCACAAATCCGTCAAAAAGACAATGTCAGACGTGCAAACGCGCAGCCTTGGTCTCATTGACATTTATCTGACAACAAGTTATAATATATTCATATCATAATTTTCACCCGTTTGACACAGATATTGCATCAATTCTGTGCCAAATTTGGTTGATCGCTTACATAAGGAGGTCATTCTGTATGGGATTCCTGGATTTCTTCAAGAGCAAGAAACAGAAGCCGCAGCCCTCTGCTGAACAACAATTCAATTCAAAAGAGGATATCTTCCGCATGGTATTTGAACAGATGTCTCAGAGAGCCCCTTCGGATCACTTCGCATCCGGAGCTGTGTTTGATATTGTCCGCAGCCAGCATACAGCATTTGAACAGTTCGTGCGTGCAAATGATGTGATGTCCGTTCTGAAGTTCTTTAGAGGTTCATATCTGGCCTTCTGCAATGATCCGTCGATTGTGAACTTGCCCAAGAGTATCATTGATATGCGGAACAACGACACCGATCCAACACATTGGAATGCCGATACCTTCCAGCTCTCGAATGGAAATGCCGCCGCCCAGTGCTTCATGCCCGTTCAAAGCGACACCCTTGAAGCGAGAATCTTCGGCATCGTTCTCGGCAAGGACGGCGATGGATACTATTACTGCATGCTCAACAAGGACGAAAACGTGCCATCGGAGGTAAAGCGAAATGTTCCCTTCCTCGGTACGCAAACCGTCGGAAGCGTCAAGGGGCGCGGATTTGATCTGATGAATGCTTTCCTGGCATGCATGGAAAAGGACTTCAATGCTACCGGTTCCCGTTCCATTTTTCCCCAAAATTCAGATAAATCCGTATTCCTGTGATCATGTCTGCGCCGGAAATGCGCACAGATCCAGCCGCTTCCGATGAACCGAATATGGAATTGCGAGCTGTCCCACCGGGCAAAAACGCCTGTCGGGACAGCTCGCACGTTTGTATTCGGGGCTCAGTGCCCATCGGATGGCAATCTGTCGGAGATTGTTTGTTACAGCCGCGTCAGGGTCTCCAGCACGTAGTCGGCAAATTCCCGGCAGGTTGCGCCGTCGCGGTTTCCGGTGACCACCACCCTGCGCTCGGTCTCGCCGCAGAGGGTCAGCGCCCGATCCAGCAGATCCGCCTTTTCGGCCCGGGCGATGTGCCGCAGCAGCAGCTCCACCGCGCGGAGAATGCTCATCGGGTTGGCATAGTCGCCCAGTCCCTCCTCGATCATCCGGGGCGCGGAGCCGTGGATGGCCTCGAACATGGCGTAGCGGTCGCCGATGTTGGCGCTGCCCGCCGTGCCCACGCCGCCCTGGAGCTGCGCGGCCTCGTCGGTGATGATGTCGCCGTAGAGGTTGGGCAGCAGGAACACCTCGAACTGCTTGCGGATGGCGGGGTTGACCAGGTTGGCGGTCATGATGTCGATGTACCACTCGTCCACCGTAATCTCCGGGTACTCCCTGGCGATCTCGTGGCAGATGGCGCTGAAGCTGCCGTCTGTCTTTTTCATGATGTTGGCCTTGGTGACGATGGACACGCGCTTCTTGCCGTTGTTGCGGGCGAACTCGAAGGCCGCGCGGGCAATGCGCCGGGTTCCGGGGCGGGTCGTGACCTTGAAGTCCATGGCCAGCACATCCGGGATCTCCACGCCACGGCTGCCCAGCACGTATTCGCCCTCGGTGTTCTCCCGGAAGAAGGTCCAGTCGCAGCCCTCCTCGGGGATGGACACCGGGCGCACGTTGGCGTAGAGGTCCAGCTCCCGCCGCAAAGTCACGTTGGCAGATTCCATCGTGCCTCCCTTGGGCGTGGTGGTGGGGCCCTTGAGCAGCACGTCGCATGTGCGGATGGCCGCGAGGGTATCCTTGGGCACGGACTGGCCCAGCTGCATGCGGTTCTCGATGGTCAGGCCCCCGATGGGCACGAGCTCCACGCGTCCCGCTTCGATCTCCTCCGCCAGCAGCGCCTCCAGCACGCTGCGCGCCGCGTCCACGATCACCGGGCCGATGCCGTCGCCGCCGCACACGCCGATGGTGATCTTCGGAAGCGTCGCAAAGTCCTTCGCGCCCGCGCCCTTCTCCAGCACCTCCACCCGGGCCAGCTGCTCGGTCAGCAGGTTGCGGAACTGCTCCACCGCCGCGTCGATGTATCGCTTCATGTCAGATTCCTCCTTCACGGGTGTAGGCCAGCAGTCCGCCCGC
>CAMBWJ010000178.1 GCA_945871545.1 uncultured Clostridia bacterium
GGCGGAAGAACAGTTCGCCGCCATAGTTTTTCACGATGCGGCGCATGGATTTGAGGCCCATGCCGCCGGGGCCGTTGCGCTTCTGGCTGAAGCTGTCCATGCGCTGCGCCAGGGCACGGGCGTCACGGCAGCTGTTCGTCACCCGCAGCAGCAGCGCGCGCTCCACGATGCGCAGGGAGACCTCGATCTCGCGCTTTTCCCCCGCAGCCAGACGCTCACAGGCCTCGATGGCGTTGTCCAGCAGGTTGCCCACCAGCGCGCAGAGGTCGAGATCGCTGATGGCCAGCTTCTCCGGCGCGGGGTGGAGCTTCCAGACAACCTCGACGCCGGAATCGCGCATGCGCAGCTGCTTTGCGTCCAGCAGGCTGTCGATCAGCGGGTGGCCGCAGTAAACCGGCGTGCGGGTCTGGGCGAAGGCGGCGTTCAGTGAGGCGAGGTACTCGTGCTGGCGCTCGTACTCGCCCTTCTGACCCAGCGCGTCGATGGCCAGCAGGTGGTTGGAGATGTCGTGGCGCAGCTGGCGGTAGCGGGACGCGCCGTCCAGCACGGTCTGCATCTGGCGCAGCTCGGCGCGGGCCTGCTGCTCCATGAGGCGGGCTTCCTCGGATTCGCGGATGCTGCCGTTGAGCTGGTGGATCAGGGAAAACAGGCCCAGTATGGAGATCAGCGGCAGAAAGATGGCGAATACGACCAGCGTGGAGATGTGCCGGGCGATCCAGGGGGATACGGCAAGCCCCTGCCGGGTGTAGGAGACGAAGGCCAGCACGATGGAGGTTCCCGCCATCGCCAGGGCAGTGACGGCCAGCCTCCCCCAGAGCTGGCGCTCCAGGTGGTCCTCGATGATGTGCATGGTGCTGCGCAGCAGCAGATAGAGCAGCCAGGTGACGGCGGCGCAGAGGCTGTCGAGCAGCAGCTGCTGCGCGGGCGCGATGTCCAAGACGGAGATGCCCAGGGTCGGTGCGAGCCAGACGCAGAGCATCTCCGCGCTGGTGAAGAGCGCCAGCCACAATACGACGCTCAGGAGCCGGGTGGCGGTGCGGCCGCGATAGCAGGCGAAGGGCAGCAGCAGGTACACCGCCGCGCACAGCGGCGTGCGCAGGGCCGAGGGCAGGTGCAGCCCCGGCAGGACGATCACGAGCGTCAGCACCGCGGCGGTCAGCAGGCGGTGCAGACGGAAGCGGAAGCGCGGCTGGAGCAGCGCTTCCACCAGGGTGACGTAGCAATATTGGGTGCAGAGCCCGATGAAAAGGAAGGCGGGCGTGAGCCGGGTCAGGGTCAAGGAACTCACCTCAGCTGATAGTGAATGAACTGCTCCAGCGCCTGCGCGTAGTAGCGGCGGCTGATTGGCAGATTGGAGCCGCTCTTCAGGAGGATGCGCAGATTTGTGCGGTCGATGGAGGCGATGGCGTCCGCGCGAACCAGAAAGCTCTTGTGGATGCGGATGAAGGGGTGATCCTGCAATTCCAGGGCGATCTCATCCAGACGGCGGGTCTGCGTCAGCGGCTCGTCCCGGGATTCCAGATGGATGAGCAGCTTGTGGCCGCTGCTTTCAAAGTAGAGGATGTCCCGCAGCGGAACCTGCAGGCTGTACTCACGGCTGCGGAGGCAGTAGCAGGCGTCGGCGCTCCAGTAGAACAAAAGGAAGCGGTTGATGGCGTCGTCGACGTCCTGCGCCGAGACGGGCTTGGAGATAAAGCCGATGGGCCGGTAGGAGAAGGCTTCCGGCATGCGCTCCGGGTGGCTGGTCACGAAAATGATCTCTGACTTCAGTCGGCGCGCACGAATTTCACCGGCGACCCGGTAACCATCCGCATCCCTCAGGGAGAGATCCAGAAAGATCAGATCCGGCGGCGCTTCGTTCAGCTGATTGAGCAGTTCCGCGCCGCTGCTGCAGATCCGGATGCGTGCGGTGATGTCCCGGGACGCGAAGCAGGCTTCCGCCCGCAGGCGCAGCTCCCCGGCCAGCGGCGCATCGTCGTCGCAAATCAGAACAGAGACCATGCAAACATCCCTTCCATATTTATGCATCAAATATAACATATTCATAATGCAAATGCAAGCTGTTTGCGCAAACTTTGCAAGTCAAAGCGCCTGCCGATGCATCGGCCAGGCGCGATGGAGACATATTGCGGGGAAATGCGGAGCTGGAAGGGCGCACCGCTGCACGGCGGGCGTCAGGCGCGGCTTCCGGCCTCCAGAATGTGCAGCTTGTACTGCTTGGGCGTGGTGCCTTTGTACTTGCGGAACTGCTTGATGAAGGCGCTGGAATCGGCAAAGCCGCAGTGCACGGCAACCTCGGCCACGTTCATGTCGGTGGTGGCGAGGAAGTGGGCGGCGCACTCGATGCGGTAGTAGTTCAGGTAATCGATGGGGGAGCGGTGGACGATGGTGCGGAAGTAGCGGCAGAAGTACTTCGGCGAGAAGCCGGTGAGCCGGGCCAGGGTCTCCAGCGAGATGTGCTGGCCGTAGTGCTGCTCGATGTACTCCAGCGCGGGCTTGAGCTGCTCGGCCTTCTGCCAGGTGCGCTCGGACACGGTGTGCAGCTGGGCCGCGCCGATGTTGTGCAGCTGGCCGCCCAGAAAGGCGAACACCGCGCCCAGCATGTCGATGCTGCACGCGCTGAAGTCCGTGGCGGCGAGGTCGAACAGGCGCGTCACGGCGCATTGAAAGCGGGGATCGGCTTCAATCGAACTACTTTTGAGGAAAATGTTGTTGCGCAGCAGCGGCCGCAGCGCCTGCCGGCAGGATTCGATGCCGGGCGAGAGCGCCTGAGGATCGAACACGATGCACTCGTAGACGCAGTTTTCCGGCTCGCCGCCGTGAATCACGCCGCCGCCCACGGTCAGCAGATCGCCCGCCCCGGCCAGCAGCTCGCCGTCATCCAGGAACAGGCGCATTTTTCCGCTGCGGATGCGGATGATCTCCGTCTCCTTGTGCCAGTGCATCGTCATGCGGTAGCGGGGGAAGCTCTCGTCCACGTAGTAGTAATCCAGCGGAAAGTCGCCCGTGCGGTGCGGAATCTGCTCGTGATAATCCAGGTAGTGCATGGAAAAGCCGCCCCCTTCGTTATGGTGAATATGTGACCACTTTCTGTGATTATACCACAATACAGCCCCGGAAATCAATGTTATATTGTGATTAAATTGGTGCACTGGATTTAATCTAAACCATACAACAAATTTTCAGGAGGTAGATTACTATGGCACAGAACAGATACGTTGGCGATTATCCGGTCATCGGCATCCGTCCCGTCATCGACGGCCGCCGCGGCCCGCTGAAGGTTCGTGAATCCCTCGAGGATCAGACCATGGGCATGGCGAAGATCGCCAAGCAGCTCTTTGAGGAGAACCTGCGCTACTCCAACGGCGAACCGGTGAAGGTCATCATCGCCGACACCACCATCGGCCGCGTGGCCGAGGCCGCCGCCTGCGAGGACAAGTTCCGCAAGAACAACGTCGCCATCACCCTGACCGTGACCCCCTGCTGGTGCTATGGCTCCGAGACCATGGACCAGGATCGCAACACCATCAAGGGCGTCTGGGGCCTGAACGCCACCGAGCGTCCCGGCGCGGTGTATCTGGCCTCCGTGCTGGCTACCCATGCCCAGAAGGGCCTGCCGGCCTTCGGCATCTACGGCCATGACGTGCAGGACGCCGACGACACCGTCGTTCCCGAGGACGTGAAGGAAAAGCTGCTCCGCTTCGCACGCGCAGCTGTCGCCGTCGCCACCATGCGCGGCAAGTCCTACCTGCAGATCGGTTCCATCTGCATGGGCATCGGCGGCTCCATCATCGATTCCAAGTTCATCGAGGACTACCTGGGCATGCGCGTCGAGTCCGTGGACGAGGTGGAAATCATCCGCCGCATGACCGAGGGCATCTACGACGAGGCCGAGTATCTCAAGCTCAAGGCCTGGGCCGATGAGAACGTCATCGAGGGCTTCGACAAGAATCCCGTCGAGCTGCAGAAGACCCCCGAGCAGAAGAAGAAGGACTGGGAGTTCACCCTGAAGATGTACCTCATCATCAAGGACATGATGAACGGCAATCCCAACCTGCCCAAGGGCTGCGAGGAAGAAATGGTTGGCCACAACGCCATCGCCGGCGGCTTCCAGGGCCAGCGCCAGTGGACCGACTTCTATCCGAACTGCGACTTCCCCGAGGCCATGCTGAACACCTCCTTCGACCACAACGGCGCCCGTGAGCCCTACGTGCTCGCCACCGAGAACGACGTGCTCAACGGTCTGGGCATGCTGTTCATGAAGCTGCTCACCAACAAGCCCCAGATGTTCGCCGACGTGCGCACCTACTGGAGCCCCGAGGCCGTCAAGCGCGTCACCGGCTATGACGTGGAGGGCAAGGCTGCCGAGGCCGGCGGCTTCATCCACCTGATCAACTCCGGCGCATGCTGCCTGGACGCCAACGGTCAGGCCCGCACCGCCGACGGCGAGCGCGTGATGAAGGCTTGGTACGACGTGACCGAGGAAGACCAGAAGGCCATCATGGCGAACACCACCTGGAACTACGCTGACAACGGCTACTTCCGTGGCGGCGGATATTCCTCCCGCTTCGTGACCGACTGCGAGATGCCCGCGACCATGATCCGCCTGAACCTGGTGGACGGCCTTGGCCCGGTGCTCCAGATCGCCGAGGGCTGGACCGTGAAGCTGCCCGACGAGGTCACCGACACCCTGTGGAAGCGCACCGACTACACCTGGCCCTGCACCTGGTTCGCACCGCGCTGCGACGGCAAGGAAGGCTCCCCCTTCAAGACCGCCTATGACGTGATGAACAACTGGGGCGCCAACCACGGCGCGATCAGCTACGGCCACATCGGCGCCGACCTGATCACCTTCTGCTCCATGCTGCGCATCCCGGT
>CAMBWJ010000179.1 GCA_945871545.1 uncultured Clostridia bacterium
CACCTACAACATCAACGGCGACACCGCCGCGGCCCACATCGCCGGGGCGCTGGGGGCGGAGCGCCTGATCATGCTCACGGACATCGCCGGCATCCTGCGGGATCGCAACGATCCCGCCAGCCTCATCCCGGCGATCACCATCGACGAGGCCAAACAGCTGCGCGAGGACGGCGTGATCTCCGGCGGCATGATCCCCAAGGTGGAGTGCTGCATCGACGCGATCCACCGCGGCGTGAAGAACGCAATCATCATGGACGGCCGCATCCCCCACTCCATACTGATGGAGATCCTCACCGACGAGGGCGCGGGCACCATGGTCTCAGGAGGGAATGACAATGACTGATACGATGAATCTGGACCGCAGCTACATTGCGGGCACCTACAACCGCTTTCCGGTGGAGATCGTCTCCGGCAAGGGCTGCATCGTCACGGACGCCGACGGCAGGGAGTACATCGACCTGACCTCCGGCATCGGCGTGACCAGCTTCGGCGTGGCGGACGAGATCTGGCAGCAGGCGGTCATCGCCCAGCTGGGCAAGGTGCAGCACACCTCCAATCTCTATTACACCAGTCCCGACGCGCGGCTTGCGAAGCTGCTCTGCGAAAAGACCGGCATGAAGAAGGTGTTCTTCTCCAACTCCGGCGCGGAGTCCAACGAGTGCGCCATCAAGGTGGCCCGCAAGTGGGCCGCTGAGAACAAGGGGCCGGAGTATTCCACCATCATCACGCTGGTGAACAGCTTCCATGGCCGCACCCTCACCACCCTGGCCGCCACCGGTCAGGATCACTTCCATCAGCTCTTCCAGCCGCTGACCCCCGGCTTCGTGCACACCCCGGCCAACGATCTGGCGGCCTTCGAGGTGCTGGCGGCACAGTGCAAGCCCGCCGCAGTGATGATCGAGTGCGTGCAGGGCGAGGGCGGCGTGATGGCGCTGGAGGAGGACTTCGTGCGCGGCCTTGCGGCGTACGCGAAGAAGGAGAACATCCTGCTGATCGTGGACGAGGTGCAGACCGGCAACGGACGCACCGGCGCGCTCTACTCCTATATGAACTACGGTGTGCAGCCGGACATCGTCTCCACGGCCAAGGGCCTGGGCGGCGGCCTGCCGCTGGGCGCGACGCTGCTGGGCGAGAAGGTGGAGAACACCCTCGGCCCCGGCGACCACGGCTCCACCTTCGGCGGCAACCCGGTGTGCTGCGCGGGCGCGCTGAGCATCCTTGAGCGCCTGAACGACGAGCTGATGGCCGAGGTGCGCGCAAAGAGCAAGCTGGCCTTCGAGATGTTCCAGAACGCGCCCGGCGTGGAGAGCGTCAGCGGCATGGGCCTGATGATCGGCATCAAGCCGGTGAAGCCCGCCCGCGAGGTGGTGCTCAGGTGCATCGAGCGCGGCGTGCTCTGCCTTACCGCGAAGAACAAGGTTCGCTTGCTGCCCGCGCTGAACATCCCCGCCGAAACCTTCCAGAAGGCGCTGGAGATTCTGCGCGAGGTCTGCGCCGAATAAGCATCATAAAAAATGCAGCCCCGAATCCTTTTCCCGGATTCGGGGCGGTTTCATGTCTGATTTTCCGTTCAGTCCAGCATCTCCAGGCGCACGCTGAAGTGGAGCTCCTCGTAGCTGCCGGTGAGATTGCCCTCCGCGTCGTAGTAGCGGTAGACCTTCAGCTCCACGCTGTCGCCGGCCTTGCACTTGTCCAGCTCCTTCAGAAGCGCCATGTAGCCCTTGATGCGCACGCCGTTGACCTCGGTGATCACGTCGCCCTGTTGCAGCCCTGCCCGTGCGGAGGGGCCGCCCGGCTCCACGGTGAACACCTGCGCGCCGATGGGAGGATACTTGCGCATGGGCTCGTCGGGGCCATCGATGTCGGCAACGGTGATGCCCAGGCGCGGGCGAACCACGCTGCCGGTCTCGATGATCTGGGAGAGGAAGGCCTTGACGGTGTTGATGGGAATGCAGAAGCCCAGACCCTCGAAGCCCATGGCGGCGTTGCGGAACTTCAGCGTGGGGATGCCCACCAGCTCGCCCTTTGCGTTGAGCAGCGCGCCGCCGGAGTTGCCGGAGTTGATGGCCGCGTCGATCTGGATGACCGAGATGCTGCGGGCGAAGTTGTTGGCGTTGATGTCCTCGCGCTCCAGACCGGAAATGATGCCTGCGGTCACGGTGCCGAAGAGCACCTCGTCCGCGCTGCCGGGGTTGCCGATGCAGATGGCCAGCTCACCGATGCGCAGCGCGTCGGAATCGCCCAGCGGGATGGGTTCAGCGCCGTCGGGCGCGGGCTTGGAGAAGTGGAGCACGGCGATGTCGGTGCCGTCGTCGTGGCCCACCAGCGTGGCGTCCATCACCTCGCCGCTGAGCCATTCGATGCTGTAAAGCTCGCTGTCCGCGACCACGTGGTTGTTGGTGAGTATGTAGCCGCCGTCGCCGTCGGCCTGGAAGTAGCAGCCGGAGCCTGCGCCCATCTCCACGGTGGAGGAGACGCGGGTGGCGGCGTCCCAGGTCTCGCAGCTGCCGATCACCTGCACAACCGACGGGCGCACGCGCTCGGCGATGTCCGGGATCGGGTTTTCGCTGGTGTTGATCACGTCGTAGGGAACCGCTTCGGTCGCCAGCGCGCAGCCGCACAAGAGGCATGCGCACAGCGCCAGGGCCAGGATACGCTTGAACATCTCTTCATCCTCACTTTGACTGATGCGGAACTGCCGCAATTCTGTATGGATTCATTATACAGAATTGCGGCGGAAAAGAAAACCGTTTCGTGAAAATTTCCTGCTTACTCCGCCAGCATGCGCGGGCGCTGGCCCTCCGCTTCCCCGGCGATGCGGGGTGCGGGTTCGGCGGCGGGCAACGTGAACTCAAAGATGGTCTCGCCCGGGCGGGAGCGCATCTCGATGGCGCTGTTGTGCTGCTGAAGGATGCTCTTGCAGATGGACAGGCCCAGACCCGTGCCCATGCCGGCGGTGTGGGCCTTGTCCGCCTTGTAGAAGCGCTCCAGAATGTGCGGCTGGTCGGCGGGGCTGATGCCCGGGCCGTTGTCCTGCACCCGGAAGCGGATGCGCCTGTCCTCCCGCAGCGTGCGCAGGGTGAGCAGGGAGCCCTCGCCGTCCATGAACTTCACGGCATTGTCCACGAAGTTGCTGACCACCTGGTTGATGCGGTTCACGTCGCCCAGGGCATAGCAGGGATCGTCGGCGAATTCGATGTCCACATCGATGTGCTTTACGTCGATGCGCTGCTCGAAGCGGATCAGGATGCGGCGCAGCATCTCGTTTGCGTCGAAGGGCGCGATCTCCATGGGGAATTTTCCGGACTCCAGACGGCTCAGATCCAGCAGGTCGCGCACAAGATCGGTCAGGCGGTTGGTCTCGTCCAGCACCACCCGCAGGTAGCGCGGGCGATCCTCGTCGCCGATGGTGCCGTCCAGCATGGCCTGCACGTAGCCCTTGATGCTGGTCATGGGGGAGCGGAGCTCGTGGGAGACGTTCGCCACGAAGCTGCGCCGGGATTCCTCCAGGCTGGACAGTTCCCCGGCCATGCGGTTGATGGAGTTGCCCAGCTGCTCCAGCTCGCCGCCGCAGTGCAGCTCTACCCGGCGGGAGAGGTCGCCCTTGGTGAATTCACGCACGGCGCTGTCGATCTCCTTGATGGGCAGCGTCTGGCTGCGTGCGATGAAGAACGCCAGCAGCACACCCAGCAGCATGGAGGCCGCGATGGGCAGCGCCGCCTGGGGCAGCACCGAAATGAGGCTCACCCGCAGCCGGTCGTTGGGGATGTGCAGGAGCACCGCGCCCACCACACGGCCGTCGGAGTAGGTCCAGGGCACGCCGATGGTCACGATGTGGTCGCCCAGCTCCGGAAACAGGCCGGAGGTGCGGATCTCGTTGCCTGCAAGAATCAGGTTCAGCTGCTCGATCACCGCGTCGGAGGCCAGGCTCTCCGTGGTGTTCCAGGAGCGGTCGATGTACTTCAGCTCCAGGCGACCGGAGCTCAGATCCACGATCCAGATGTCGGCGTTGTAGCGGTCGTAGATCTCCACGATCTTCTCGTTCACCAGCCACTGAATCGTGGCGTTGCTCTTGATCAGGTTCAGCTGGTTGAGCTGCTGCATGTACTCCGCCACCTGCCGCGCCTGCATGCGCACCTCAGTCTCATAGTTCTCCTGCGCCTGGGTGCGCTGGGTGGCCAGCAGCATGGCGGTGAACAGCGCCACCGTCACCGTGACGACCGCCAGGATCGCGCTGAACAGCCGCCAGAACAGTCCGTCTTTCATGGGGGATTATTTCACCTCGAACTTGTAGCCCACGCCCCACACGGTCTTGATCTGCCAGCCGAGCTTTTCGCCCTCGGTCAGCTTCTCGCGCAGGCGCTTGACGTGCACGTCCACCGTGCGGGAGTCGCCGAAGTAGTCGTAGCCCCACACCTGCTCCAGCAGCTGCTCCCGGGTGAACACCATGCCGGGATGGCTGGCCAGGAAGTACAATAGCTCCAGCTCCTTCGGGGGCATCTCCAGCTCCTTGCCCATGTACATCACCGTGTACTGGTTGATGTTGATGGTCAGGCCCGGGAACACCAGCTCCTTCTCCGGCGCGTCGGCGGCCTGAAAGCGGCGCGAGACCGCCTTGATGCGGGCCACCAGTTCCTTCATGTCGAAGGGCTTGGACACGTAGTCGTCCGCGCCCAGCTCCAGGCCCAGCACCTTGTCAAAGGTCTCGTCCTTGGCGGTGAGCATGATGATGGGGATGTTGGAGATCTTGCGCACCTCGCGGCAGACCTGCCAGCCGTCCATGCCGGGCAGCATGATGTCCAGCAGGATCAGGTTTGGCGGGGAGGCCTTGAACATCTTCAGCGCCTCGTCGCCCCGGTCGGCCATCATCACCTC
>CAMBWJ010000180.1 GCA_945871545.1 uncultured Clostridia bacterium
GACTCGCGACCTCCACCTTGGCAAGGTGGCGCTCTACCAACTGAGCTACTACCGCGTAATGTTGATCAAAAAATTGGTGCGGACGAAGAGACTCGAACTCTTACGCCTTAGACACCAGAACCTAAATCTGGCGCGTCTGCCAATTCCGCCACGCCCGCACAATCCGGCAAAGCACTGCGCGAATCGCGCTCTGCGGCAATCAACGATGAATATTATACTTCATTGGGTGGGCTTTGTCAATACTTTTTTGCAATTTTCTGGATTTTTCCTTCCAGCAAACCGCGCGGCGGAGCTTGCTTCCGCCGCGCGGTTCGCTTCTCACCTGACGAAGCTGATCTTGTTCTCGCCGACGGGATGTGCGTCCTTGGTGACGGTATTGTGGCCGATGGCAATTGCGATGGCGAAGCAGTGTCCCTCCACGAAGCCCAGGCGCTTCTCCCACTGCGCGCCGTTCTCCGCGTCGAGCACCTCTTTGGGCCTGCCCAGAATCACGCTGCCCAGACCCATGCCCTGGGCGGAGAGCGCCAGGTTCTCTACGGCGATGCCCGCGTCCACCTGCGCGAAGCGGGAGCGCGGCTCCTTCGGCAGGGTGATGAACACCACCAGCGGCGCGTTGAAGAACAGGTCGTACTCGCGGTACTTCTCCTTGTTCTCCCCGTCCAGCTGGGCCAGCATGCCGGCGCGGTACTCGTCGCTGTACTCCTTCAACAGCGCCTTGTCGGTCACGAAGTTGAAGTGCCAGTCCTGATAGTTGCAGGCGGTTGGAGCGGCCAGCGCCGCGTCGATCAGCATCTGAATCTCCGCCTCGGTCAATACCTGGTCGGAGAAGCCGCGGGTGCTGCGGCGGTCAAGTATGGATTTCTGCGTTGCGTTCATTGCTTTCATCCTTTCATAGGTCAGGGTCATCAGCGCGCCGCAATGGTCCATGAACGCGCGCACGTAGCGCTCGTCCAGATAGCGAACCGGATCGCTCTTGGGGCAGGGCCGCTGATAGAAGCCGATGGTGTCCGCACGCCAGCCCTCAAACTCCGCCTGGGTCAGCAGCGGATGATCCGCCGGCGCATGTCCCTTCGCCACCATGTCCATCAGGAAGGGCCGCAGCGGCGACTCGGCGTAGAGCCTGAAGTCGGTCACGCAGGTGTCGTTGTAGTAGATGTCGGGATTGGGTTTCCCGTTGGGCAGCAGCATCTCAGGAAAGCGCGCGCGGAATTCCGTCGCCCACTGGCCGTCCAGCAGCACGTGGATGCCGTAGCCGATGTCGAAGGGGGTGTGATGCTCCGCCCAGTAGCGCAGCACCGCGTCCGGGTCGGGCGTGCGCCAGTTGTTCAGGTGAATCTCGTTCTTGTGGGACTTGTCGTCGTGATCGCGGACGTGAATCGCGTCGGGCGACACCGCGCCGAGATAGTAATCCGGGTTCTCCCGAAGCTCCGGCTTGTCCTGGGCCCACTCCCAGGCCATCAGCAAATGTACCATTGGCAGCGCCATTCTTTCACCTCCGCATTGCCTTCATTCTACATATTTCCTTTTAAAATGTCAAGCTGTTAACCTTTTGTTCCGTCTGTGTGAAACTCTCTGACCGCGCTTGACAACGCAGAATTTCTACGATATAATGCGTACCGACAACTGAAGGAAGCCTTATCAAGAGTGGTTGAGGGACGGGCCCGATGAAACCCGGCAACCGGTCAGCAATGACATGGTGCCAATTCCCGCGGCGCAGATGCGTCGGAAGATGAGGCGAGCATGATACTTGCGCTCGCCGAAGGCGGGCTTTTTTGTTGATCTTTTGCAGGAGGAAACCACAGTATGAGACATCTCTTCACTTCCGAATCCGTCACCGAGGGCCATCCCGACAAGATCTGCGACCAGATTTCCGATTCCATCCTCGACGCCATTCTGGCCCAGGACCCCGACGCCCACGTCGCCTGCGAGTGCGCCACCACCACCGGCATGGTGCTGGTAATGGGCGAGATCACCACCAGCGCCTACGTGCCGATCAGCGACATCGTGCGCAGGAAGGTGGTGGAGATCGGCTATGACCGCGCCAAGTATGGCTTTGACGGCCACAGCTGCTCCGTGCTGGTGAGCCTGGACGAGCAGTCCCCCGACATCGCTCAGGGCGTCAACCGCGAGGTGGACGAGGATCAGGGCGCGGGCGACCAGGGCATGATGTTCGGCTACGCCTGCGACGAGACCGCGGAGTACATGCCGCTGGCCATCTCGCTGGCCCACAAGCTGACCCGCCGCCTGTCCGAGGTGCGCAAGGACGGCACCCTCCCCTACCTGCGTCCCGACGGCAAGGCCCAGGTGACCATCGAGTACGACGATGACCGCGCCGAGCGCATTGAGGCCGTGGTGGTCTCCACCCAGCACGCGCCGGAGGTCTCTCAGGAACAGATCTACGCCGACCTCGTGGAGCATGTGATCCGCCCGGTGCTGCCCAAGGGCATGCTGGACGACGCGACCAAAATCTATGTCAATCCCACCGGCCGCTTCGTGGTCGGCGGCCCCCAGGGTGACTCCGGCCTGACCGGACGCAAGATCATTGTGGACACCTACGGCGGCTACGCTCACCACGGCGGCGGCGCATTCTCCGGCAAGGATCCCAGCAAGGTGGACCGCAGCGCAGCCTACGCCATGCGCCACGTGGCCAAGAACCTGGTGGCCGCAGGTCTGGCGAAGAAGTGCGAGGTGGGCGTGGCCTACGCCATCGGCGTAGCGAAGCCCGTGTCCGTGTTCGTGGACAGCTACGGCACCGGCAAGTACAGCGACGATCAGCTGGCGGAGCTGGTGAACCGCGTGTTCGACCTGCGCCCCGCCGCCATCATCCGCGACCTGGATCTCAAGCGCCCCATCTACGCCCAGACCGCCGCCTACGGCCACTTCGGCCGCGACGATCTGGATCTCCCCTGGGAGAAGCTGGATCGCGTGGAGGCGCTCAAGGAGGCCGCAAAGGCGCTGTAAGGCAGGTGCGCACACAGGCAGAATACCAGCCGCATCGCGGTTGGTATTCTGCCAGATGCAAACAAAAGCCGGTGCGTCTGCCGGAATTTGCAAAAAATGTGGTGCAATGTGATTTTACCCCTTGACAAAAGCGTCCCCGGGTTGGATAATTCTTTTTGTTGCGAGAGAGCAGCACAGTTGAATATCTGGGTGTGGCGCAGTTTGGTAGCGTGCTTGAATGGGGTTCAAGAGGCCGGAGGTTCGAATCCTCTCACCCAGACCACTCAAAGTCCTGAAATCACAATGGTTTCAGGATTTTTCTTTTCCCCAATCGTGCATCTCGCCGTTCCTCTGAATTTCATGCCGTCTTCACCGAATTCCAATCCCATTCCAATCAAACTGCGCTTGCGTACCTTGAACCAACGCGCGCAAGCGGTTATAATGGCAGCATACAGTGAGGTGAATTTGTATGAAGCGCATACTGATCGTCGACGATGACACGCATATCGGCGACATGCTGGAGGAGACGCTGCTGCGGGAGGGCTACGCGGTGACGCGGGCCTATTCCGGCACGGAGGCGCTGCTGCAGCTGAAGCAGGCGCGACCGGATCTGATTCTGCTGGATCTGATGCTGCCGGGCCTCAGCGGCGAGGAGGTGCTCCCCCAGATCCAGGACATCCCGGTGATCGTCGTGAGCGCGAAGCTGGACGTGCAGGACAAGGTCAAGCTGCTACTGGGCGGCGCTGCGGACTACCTGACCAAGCCCTTCGACGTCCAGGAGCTACTGGCGCGCATCGCGGTACAGCTGCGGAAGAACAGCGCATCCTCGGGCAATACGCTCCTGTCCTTTGGGGAGCTGACGCTGGATCCCGCGTCGCTGTGCGCAAGCGTAAACGGCCATCCGGTGAAGCTGACCCGCACCGAATGCGCCATCCTGAAGCTGCTTCTCATCAATCCCCGGCAGGTGATCACCCGAAGCGTGCTGCTGGACCGCATCAGCATGGACACGCCGGACTGCACCGAGCGCTCCCTGAAGCAGCACGTGAGCAATCTGCGCAGGAAGCTGATAGATGCGGGCGGGCCGGACTGCATCGAAACGGTGTGGGGCATCGGCTTCAAGCTGCGCGAGATGAAATCTTGACCATTTCCTGACGCTTTTCTTGACCGCTTTCTTGACCACTGCCTCCTATACTGGTCTCATCAAAAGGAGGTACACACCATGGAATACGTACTCACAACCCGGGGTCTGTGCAAGAATTACCGCAACTGCAAGGCCCTGAACGGACTGACCATGCACGTGCCCCGGGGCTCGATCTACGGCTTTGTCGGCAGGAACGGCGCGGGCAAGACCACGCTGATCCGCCTCATCTGCGGCCTGCAGGCCCCCTCCCACGGCAGCTACACCCTCTACGGCATTCGCAACACCATGCCGGGCATCTACCGCGCCCGCAGGCGCATGGGCGCGGTGGTGGAGACGCCGTCCATCTATCTGGACATGAGCGCCGAGGACAACATCCGGCAGCAGTACCGCGTGCTGGGCATCCCCAGCTTCGACGGCGTGGACGAGCTTTTGCAGCTGGTGGGCCTTGCCGACGCGGAGAAAAAGACCGCGCGCCACTTCTCGCTGGGCATGCGGCAGCGCCTGGGCATCGCGGTGGCGCTGGCGGGCGACCCGGACTTTCTGGTGCTGGACGAGCCGGCCAACGGCCTGGATCCCCAGGGCATCATCGAGATGCGCGAGCTGATCCTGCGGCTCAACCGGGAGCGCCAGATCACCGTGCTGATCTCCAGCCACATTCTGGACGAGCTCTCCCGCCTGGCCACCCACTACGGCTTCATCGACGGCGGGCGCATGCTGCGGGAGATCAGCGCAGAACAGCTGGATGAGGCCTGCCGCAAGTGCCTGCGCGTGGAG
>CAMBWJ010000181.1 GCA_945871545.1 uncultured Clostridia bacterium
ATTTCGGAACAATGCACAGCCTTAGGGCAGAAGGAATAGTGATCCGCTTCCGCAGGTCACTATTTTTTTGAGATTTGCAAGGACTGCGGAAGTGGAACCGCAGATTTATCGGAGGTTGAAAATCGGAGATGGAGAGACCATTTGAGTTTGAGCTGCTGCACGTATGCAAGCAGACGGGCGCGCGGCGCGGCAGACTGCACACGCCCCACGGCGTGATCGAGACGCCGATCTTCATGCCCGTGGGCACCCAGGCCAGCGTCAAGACCATGACGCCGGACGAGCTGAAGGACTGCGGCGCGCAGATCATCCTGTCCAATACCTATCACCTGCACCTGCGCCCGGGGGAGGAGCTGGTGAAGAAGGCGGGCGGACTGCATTCCTTCATGAACTGGGATCGCCCGATCCTCACCGACAGCGGCGGATTCCAGGTGTTTTCGCTGGCGGATCTGCGCAAGCTGAACGAGGAGGGCGTGGAGTTTCGCTCCCATCTGGACGGCAGCAAGCGCTTCATTTCGCCGGAGATCTCCGTGCAGATTCAGGAGGCGCTGGGCTCGGACATCGCCATGCAGTTTGACGAGTGCTCGCCCTATCCCTGCGACTACAGGCGCGCAAAGGACGCGATGTACCGTACGCTGCGCTGGCTGGAGAGGTGCATGAAGGCCAAGACGCGGGAGGATCAGGCGCTGTTCGGCATCGTGCAGGGCGCGTTCTACTCCGATCTGCGCATCGAGTGCGCCAAGGAGATGGCGAAGCTCGACTTGCCCGGTTTCGGCATCGGCGGACTCTCCGTGGGCGAACCCAAGGAGGTCATGTACGAGATGCTGGACAAGATGATGCCCTACATGCCGGAGAACAAGCCGCGCTATCTGATGGGCGTGGGCTCCCCGGACTGCCTGATCGAGGGCGTGCTGCGGGGCGTGGACATGTTCGACTGCGTGCTGGCCACCCGCGTGGCCCGAAACGGCACGGTGTTCACCCATGACGGCCGCCTGGTGGTGCGCAACGCGAAGTACGCTGAGGACTTCGGCCCGCTGGATCCGGACTGCGACTGCTACGCCTGCAAGAACTTCAGCCGCGCCTACATCCGCCACCTGTTCAAGGCGGGGGAGATCCTGCCGCTGCGGCTGAACACCATCCACAACATCTACTTCCTCACCCACATGATGAGCGAGATGCGCGAGGCCATCGAAAACGACTGCCTGCTGGACTGGGCGAATGAATTCTACGCGCGCCACGGCCGCGGGAATTGGTAAACCGCGGGCAAACAGGTTAAATTTCACCGACGTGTGCGCATTTTTCCCGCCATGCGTTGTAAAAGCTTGGAAATTTGGGTATAATGTTCAACATACACAGATAAAGGAGAGAATGATTCATGAATCTTTTTGGAAACAGCGCTCTGGCTGAAACTGCAACTGCGACCGCGACCGGCGGCTCCGGTGATTTCCTGTCCATGATCATCATGATCGTCGTCATGGTTGCCGTGTTCTACTTCCTGCTGATCCGTCCGCAGCGCAAGAAGGACAAGGCCGTGAAGGACATGCTCGGCTCCCTGAAGGTCGGCGACCGCATCTGCACCATCGGCGGCATCTACGGCACCATCTCCGCACTGAAGGAGGACACCGTCACCCTGAAGGTCGGCTCTCAGGAGAACACCGTGGTCTTCGCACGCTGGGCCATCCGCTCCGTGGAGAACAAGAAGACCGAGAACGACAGCCAGATGCCCGAGGTCTGATTTCAGCGCATCTGTCCAAACGTGCATACAGAAAGGCACTCCCGCTGCTGGGAGTGCCTTTTGCATGCATATGGCGTGGATTCAGCGCTTGCCCCGGCGCACGGAGCCGCGATCATTGTTCTTGCGATTGCCGCGACCGTCGCGACCGCCCTTGCGCTTTTCGTCCCTGTGGTGATTGCCGCGTCCCTCGCCTCTGCGGCCGTGGAAGTCCGAGGCGGATTTCAGGCCGCTCTCCCGGGGCTTGCGAATCTCGAAGCGGCTCAGGTCGCTGCCGTCCAGCAGGCGCGCCTTCGCGCTCTCGGAGATGCGCAGCTTGCCACGACGGGTCGGCTGAGCTTCGTCGCTGCTGACGTTTTCAGCGCTGCGGGGCGCATTCTGGGGAACGAAGTCCTGGCGGGGCGCAGCATTGCGGGGATTGCGCCGCGCGCCCGGGCGGGGGCTGGCGCTGGGCTTCTCGGCAGACAGGCGCACGGTGGCGGGAGCGCCGTTAATCTTCAGACCCTTCATGGCATGCACGACCTGCTCGGCGGAGCCTGCGGGCACGCCCACGATGGTCTTGTCATCGTAGATTTCGATCTTGCCGATCTCCTTGCCGGACAGGCCGCTGCGCTCGCACACGGCGCTGACCACGTGGTTCGGCGCGATCTTCTGGCGGCGGCCCACCGAGATGATGAGCTTGCGGTACATGCCGCCGCTTGCGCTGCGGCGCTCGAACACGATGTCCTCAAGGCTCATCTCGTCCTTCCGGAAGGCGGTCTGGAGCGCCGCCGCAGCGATCATCTGCAAATCGCAGCCGGATTCCAGCATCTCGCTCACCATGTCCTGATAATTCTGGGCGACGCCCCCGGTGATGGTCGCCAGCAGGGCCTCGCGCTGCTTGTTCTGCTGCTTTTCCCGGATTTCCTTGACGGTGGGCAGCGGCACTTCCTTGATCTCGGACTTCGCCACCCGGGCCAGGTCGCGGATCATGTAGAACTGCCTGCGCCCGGAGCAGATGGTGATGGCGGTGCCCTCCTTGCCGGCGCGTCCGGTGCGGCCGATGCGGTGGACGTAGTACTCGTCGTGACCGGGCACATCGTAGTTGATGACGTAGTCGATGTCGTTGACGTCGATGCCGCGCGCCGCCACGTCGGTGGCCACCAGCAGCGGAATGCGGGCGGACTTGAACGCGTCCATCACGCGGGTGCGCTGGGACTGGTTCAGGTCGCCGTGCAGCGCCTCGGCGGCGAAGCCGTTGCGGACGAGGTACTGGGTGACCTCCTCCACCATGGCCTTGGTGTTGCAGAAGATCATGCACAGCCGGGGTTCGTAGGCGCGCAGCAACAGGTTCAGCGCGTCCAGTTTGCGGCCCATGGGCACATCCACGTAGATCTGGCGGATGTTCTCCAGCGTCACCTGTTCGCGGTTGATCTCGATCATGTGGGGCTCGGTGAGGTAGGTCTCGGTCAGCTCCAGGATCGGATCGGGCATGGTTGCGGAGAACAGCACCGTCTGGCGGGTCTCCGGAACGTCCTTGAGGATCGTCTCGATGTCTTCGCGGAAGCCCATGGAGAGCATCTCGTCGGCCTCGTCCAGCACCACCAGCTTGACGTTTGCCAGCGACAGCGTGCCCCGGCGCATGTGATCCATCACGCGGCCCGGCGTGCCGATCACCAGGTTGCACTTTCTCAGGTGGGCGATCTGCCGGTCCATGGGCGCGCCGCCGTAGACGTCCGTGACCCACACGCCCTGCATGAAGCGGGTGAGCTTCTTGATTTCGTCCGCGCCCTGCTGGGCCAGCTCGCGGGTGGGGCAGAGGATCAGCACCTGCACGCTGGTCTCGGCCTCGTCGCGGTCGATCTTTTCGATGGCGGGGATGGCGAAGGCCAGGGTCTTGCCGGTGCCAGTCTGGGACTTGCCGATCACGTCGCGGCCCTCCCGCACGGCGGGGATGGCCTCGGCCTGAATGTCGGTGGCGGTTTCAAAGCCGAGCTCGTCGATGGCGCGCTGCATCTCCTCAAGCAGCCCAAGCTCGGAAAATTTTACTTCACTCATGGGAACTCATTTCTTCCTTTTTCGCATTATCCCTGTCATGATAGCGCATCCGGTGCGGGGTAACTATCCGCCGGGGGTTAAACCGAGATGATGTTTGTGCATGCATCGCTTGAAAGCAATGATCTTCTGTGATATGATAAACGAAAGGATCGATGAAGATGCAGGGGCGGTGGGAACATGACGGAAAAGCAGCGCAAATATCTCATAGAGCTGCTGCCGCTGGCGCTCATCTGCGTGCTGACGGCGCTGTTCATCCTCTCCTCCGCGCTGGAATATGGGCGCAATGCGGATCAATTGCAGCCGCTTCAGGGATGGACGGTCGGCGAGACTGAGGGGGAGGGGCAGCGCATTACGCTGCGGATGTCCGCGCAGCTGCCGGAGGCGTTCGCCGATGCGCAGTCGCTGTGCTTTTACAGCGTCTATCAGGAGGTGTGCGTCCGCCTGGACGATGCGGAGATTTTCCGCTTCGACGTGCCTCCCGGGGAGAAACTGCTGGACGCTGCCCCCGGCAACTGGAACAGCATGGCGCTGCCGGAGGGAAGCGATGGGCGGACGCTCACGATTGAACTGACCACGCCCTACCGGAAGTACGCCTCCCGGATGCCGCAGGTGCTGGCCGGGAGCGCGGAGCTGGTGGAGAGCTGCATCGTGATGAAGACGGTGCCCCGGCTGGTGGCGGCGCTGGCGGTGTTGTTCATTGGCCTGGTGTTCGCCATTGTAGCGATCATCCTGCGCTACTATGTGGCGGGCAACACGGGCCTGTACTCCCTGAGCCTGTTCATCGTGGTGCTGGCGATCTTCCTGGCCGCGCAGCAGACGAGCCTGCTGCTCAAGATCAGCAGCGGCGTGTCCTACATCCTCCTGCAGAACATCGCGCTGATGCTCTGTCCGGTGATGTACAGCTGGCACCTGTCGCGCATGCACAAGGGAAGGCTGTGCAAATTGGATCGGGCGCTGTGCCTGGTGAGCCTGATGAACCTGCTGCTGGTGCTCTCGCTTCAGTTTCTGACCCGCCTGGACGTGCCGCAGATGATGGTTGTTACCCGCTTCCTCTGCGCAGCGCTGATCCTCTAC
>CAMBWJ010000182.1 GCA_945871545.1 uncultured Clostridia bacterium
CGGCTGGTGGAGATTCAGTATACCCGCAACGACTTTGAGTCCGAGCGCGGCACCTTCCACGTCCGGGGCGATGTTGTAGAGATCATCCCCGCCGCCAGCCAGGAGAAGGCGGTGCGCGTGGAGTTCTTCGGCGACGAGATCGAGCGCATCTCCGAAATCGAGATCGTCTCCGGGCGGGTGCTACGGCACATGGCCCACGTCATCCTCTTCCCCGCCAGCCACTACGCCATCTCCAAGGACAAGCTGGAGGGCTGCATCGCCCAGATCGAAAACGACCTGCGCGACCGTCTGGCCGACCTCAAGGCCAACGACCGCCTGCTGGAGGCCCAGCGCCTGGAACAGCGCACGCGCTACGACATCGAAATGCTACGGGAGATCGGCTACTGCAACGGCATCGAAAACTACTCCCGCTACTTCGACGGCAGACAGAGCGGCGAGCCGCCGTTCACCCTGCTGGACTACTTCCCGAAGGATCTGCTGATTCTGGTGGACGAGAGCCACATGACCATCCCCCAGATTCGCGCCATGTACAACGGCGACTTCGCCCGCAAGCAGACGCTGGTGGACTACGGCTTCCGCCTGCCCGCCGCCTACGATAACCGCCCGCTGAAGTTCTACGAGTTCGAGCAGAAGGTGAACCAGATCATCTACGTCTCCGCCACGCCCGGCCCCTATGAGATGCAGCGCACGGAGCAGGTGGTGGAGCAGATCATCCGCCCCACCGGCCTGATCGACCCCGAGATCATCGTGCGCCCGGCCCGGGATCAGGTGGACGATCTGCTGGGCGAGATCCGCACGGTCACAGCAAAGGGCGGGCGCGTGCTGGTGACCACCCTCACCAAGCGCATGGCCGAGAGCCTGACCGAGTACCTGCGGGAGATGGACGTGAAGGTGGAGTACCTGCACTCCGACGTGGATACCCTGGACCGCATTGAGCTGATCAAGGGGCTGCGCACCGGCGAGTTCGACGTGCTGGTGGGCATCAACCTGCTGCGCGAGGGCCTCGACCTTCCCGAGGTCGCGCTGGTGGCGATCCTGGACGCAGACAAGGAGGGCTTTCTGCGCTCCGAGAAGTCGCTGATCCAGACCATCGGCCGCGCCGCGCGCAACGTGGAGGGCCGGGTCATCATGTACGCCGACACCCTCACCGACTCCATGAACCGCGCCATCTCCGAGACCAACCGCAGGCGCGAGATTCAGCAGCAGTACAATGAAGAACACGGCATCACGCCCCGCAGCGTGCGCAGCGCCATCCGCAGCCTGATGGAGGTCACGCGCGTGCCGGACAAGGACGCGGGCAAGGCGCTGGACGACGCCGAGCGCCAGCTGGCCATCGAGCACCTGGAGGAGCGCATGCTGGAGGCCGCCAACAATCTGGACTTTGAGAAGGCTGCAAAGCTCCGCGACCAGATGCTGGAGCTGCGCGGGGAAAGGCCCATGTCCAGCGGCGAACAGAGCCGCCAGAAGCGCAGAAAGCGCGCGAAGGCATAAGAAACCATCATACAGCGAAAGATTCGCAGGAGGAAGCCCCAAATTGGCAAATGATTTCATCCGCATCCGCGGCGCGCGGGCGCACAACTTAAAGAGCATCGACATCGACCTTCCCCGCAACAAGCTGATCGTCATGACCGGCCTTTCCGGCTCGGGAAAGTCGTCCCTGGCCTTCGACACCATCTACGCCGAGGGCCAGCGCAGATATGTGGAATCCCTGTCCAGCTACGCCCGGCAGTTTTTGGGCCAGATGGACAAGCCGGAGGTGGACATGATCCAGGGCCTGTCCCCGGCCATCTCCATCGACCAGAAGACCACCAGCCGCAACCCGCGCTCCACCGTGGGCACCGTCACCGAGATCTACGACCACCTGCGCCTGATGTACGCGCGCATCGGCATTCCCCACTGCCCCCAGTGCGGGCGGGAGATCCAGCGCCAGACCGTGGATCAGATCATCGACGCCATCACTGCCCTGCCCGAGCGCACGAAGATCATGCTGCTCTCCCCGGTGGTGCGGGGCCGCAAGGGCGAACACACCAAGCTTCTGGAGGACATGCAGAAGAAGGGCTTTGTGCGCGCGCGCATCGACGGCGAGCTGTGCGAGCTGGCTGAGGCCCCGGCCCTGGCCAAGACGAAGAAGCACACCATCGAGATCGTGGTGGACCGCATCATCATCCGCCCCGACCTGCAGCAGCGCCTCAGCGACTCGCTGGAGACCGCGCTGAACCTGGGCGGCGGGCTGGTGAGCGTCATCGAGCTGGAGTCGGGTCGAGAGACCCTCTACTCCCAGAACTACGCCTGCCCGGACTGCGGCGTGTCCATCGAGGCGCTGGAGCCCCGGCTGTTCTCCTTCAACAACCCCTACGGCGCGTGCCCCTGCTGCACGGGCCTGGGCGTGTTGCTGAAGATGGATCCGGACATCGTGATTCCCGACCGCAGCAAGTCCCTCAACGAGGGCGCGATCAAGGTCTCCGGCTGGAACACCTCCGACGCCAGCTCCATGGCGGCCAGCTACCTGCGGGGCCTCGCCGAGGCCTACAACTTCTCGCTGGACGCGCCCATCTCGGAGCTCTCTGACGAGGCCATGAACGTGCTGCTCTACGGCACGCAGGGCAAGAAGATTCGCGTGGCCTACGAGCGCCCCAACGGCTCCGGCTCCTTCAATGTGCCCTTCGAGGGCGTGATCACCAATCTGGAGCGCCGCTACCGCGAGACCAGCTCCGACGCGATGAAGAACACCTTCGAGGAGTACATGGCCAACGTGCCCTGCCCGGAGTGCGGCGGCAAGCGTCTGCGCCGGGAGGTCCTGAGCGTCACCGTGGGCGGCCTGTCCATTCAGGACCTCGCAGCAATGACGGTGCGCAGGGCGCTGGCCTTCGTGGAGGGCCTGCAGCTGACCCCCAAGGAGGAGCTGATCGCCCGCCAGCTGCGCAAGGAGATCACCGCGCGGCTGAACTTCCTGGTCAACGTGGGGCTGGACTACCTGACCCTCGCCCGCAGCGCGGGCACCCTCTCCGGCGGCGAGGCCCAGCGCATCCGCCTGGCCACCCAGATCGGCTCGGGCCTGACCGGCGTGCTCTACATTCTGGACGAGCCGTCCATCGGCCTGCACCAGTCCGACAACGCAAAGCTTCTGAACACGCTGTGCAGCCTGCGGGATCTGGGCAACACGCTGATCGTGGTGGAGCACGACGCGGAGACCATGCTGGCCGCGGACTACATCGTGGACATCGGCCCCGGCGCGGGCGTGAACGGCGGACAGGTCGTGGCCTGCGGCACCCCGGCGGAGGTCATGGCGAACCCCGCCTCCCTCACCGGCCAGTACCTCTCCGGCGCGCGCAGGGTTCCGCTGCCCGCTGCGCACCGCAAGCCCAGCGGCTGGCTGACCGTGAAGGGCGCGCGGGCCAACAACCTCAAGAACATCGATGCGTCCTTCCCGCTGGGCGTGCTCTGCTGCGTCACCGGCGTGTCCGGCAGCGGCAAAAGCTCTCTGGTCAACGAAATCCTGTACAAGTCCCTGTCCCGCACGCTGAACCGCTCCCGCCAGCGCGCCGCCGATCACGACGAAATTCTGGGCACGGAGCAGCTGGACAAGGTCATTCAGATCGACCAGAGCCCCATCGGGCGCACGCCTCGCTCCAATCCCGCCACCTACACCGGCCTGTTCGACCTGATCCGCGACGTGTTCGCCTCCACCCCCGACGCGAAGGCCCGGGGCTACAAGGCCAACCGCTTCTCCTTCAACGTCAAGGGCGGGCGCTGCGAGGCCTGCTCCGGCGACGGCATCCTGAAGATCGAGATGCAGTTCCTCTCGGACGTGTACGTGCCCTGCGAGGTCTGCCACGGCAGGCGCTACAACCGCGAGACGCTGGAGGTGCGCTACAAGGGCAAGAGCATCTACGACGTGCTGGAGATGACCGTGGACGAGGCGCTGGAGTTCTTCGCCCCGCTGCCGCGGCTTGCCAACAAGCTGCAGACCATGCACGACGTGGGCCTGGGCTACGTCAAGCTCGGCCAGCCCTCGGACACCCTCTCCGGCGGCGAGGCCCAGCGCATCAAGCTGGCCACCGAGCTCTCCCGCAGGGCCACGGGCCGCACGCTCTACGTTCTGGACGAGCCCACCACGGGACTTCACATCGGCGACGTGGAACAGCTCAACGAGGTGCTGCACCGCCTGGCCGACGCGGGCAACACGCTGATCGTCATTGAGCACAACCTGGACGTGATCAAGACCGCGGACTACATCATCGACCTCGGCCCCGGCGGCGGCGACCAGGGCGGAACCATCGTCGCCTCCGGCACGCCCGAGGAGCTTGCCGCCTGTGAAAACAGCAGCACCGGCGCGTATCTTAAGCCCCTGCTGGAAGAATAAGAGAGCGCGACCGTCCTGCATAGCGTTGTGGGGCGGTCGCTTTATGACCAATTTCAGGGCTGTTTGTGACAATATTTCAAAAGCTTCGCTTCCTGCTTGACTTTTAAAGGGCAACTCTTTAAGATGAAAGTATATCCCTGAAATGGAATTACAGGAGGCATTTATATGCAAAAAGGCTATAAGCGCAACGGTAAGGGCATGGCCGTGCTCCACTTCTTCATCGGCCTGATTATCGTCGCCATACTGATGTGCGCCCTCTATTTCTTCCTCGGCAAGGTGGATTACTCCGACAAGCTGGCCAATCCGGACGCGACGATGCGCGCATATGTTGAAATGACCGCCGCACCGGAGGATGTCGCCATCATCGGCGGCGCGGACGGCCCGACCTCCGTCTTTGTGACCGAGCCGGACAACCAGGGCGATGCAAACGGCGTTGTGGACCTGACCAACACGCCCA
>CAMBWJ010000183.1 GCA_945871545.1 uncultured Clostridia bacterium
GCGCTCGAGATTGTAGTTCATGGGATTGTTGTTCAAAGTAAACCCTCCTTTGCGTATAGTATATCACATTTTTGCACGCTGTAAAACGGCCCTGCGCAGGATTTGCGCTGACCGGCTGCGGTTTTCCAATGAAAAACTTTGCACAAAATATGCGCCCGGGGTTGACAAAGGGACAAAACGGCAGTATAATAGTCCCGTTCTCAACGAGGACAAATAAAAAAGATATTCCTCAGTAGCTCAATGGCAGAGCATTCGGCTGTTAACCGAAGGGTTGTAGGTTCGAGCCCTACCTGGGGAGCCAGATCGCTGACCTGAATGACGGGTCAGCGTTTTTTGTTATGGAATCCTCCGCGCATTTTGCAATGTCCAGGGGCATAGCGAAGCGGATGCGTACGCCTCTGCGCTGCCCGAAAAACCGCTTGCAGGCTGACAGGAAACCGGCTGAATTCCAGTGTGCAGGCAGTTGATTCATAATATACATGAATTTCACACGATTTTTACATTAAGTTTTCGGGGTTTTAATGAATATGTGTTAACCTGTACAAAATTGGGGCAAATTATTCATCTTTCCTTGGCAATAACCCATTTACATCTCTGAACATTTAGGGTATAATCTTTACATCACATACTGATTGGGCTTGTCAGTATGAACACCATTCAAATGGAAAAAGGAGAGACCAAAATGAAGAAGTACTTTGCTCTGTTCCTGGCCCTGATCCTGACGCTGTCTCTGAGCATCGCCTGCGCGGAGACCAATCCGGATGACTACTATCTGGAGATCAAGTTCTCCAACGTCTTCCAGCCGACCGAGTGGAACTACAAGGCCTCCCAGAAGCTCGCTGACATGATCACCGAGCGCACCGAGGGCCACATCAAGGTGACCTACTACGGCCAGAACGAGCTGGACTGCTACGGCGACTCCGTGACCCAGGCCGTCAACGGCTCCCAGTGGATGGGCCTTGAAGAGCCGTCCCTGTTCGCTGACTACTGCGCTGACGCGGCTGTCCTCATCGGCCCGATGCTCTACAGCAGCGACGCTGAGTACAACTACATCATGGATTCCGACATCGTCGCCGATGTCAAGGCCCGCCTGGCGGAGGAGAACATCCACATTCTGGATACCCACTACTCCTTCGGCTTCCGCTCCGTCGTCACCAACCGTGACATCACCAAGCCGGAAGATCTGAACGGCGTCAAGCTCCGCGCGACCTCTTCCGCGATGTTCACCAAGACCGTCGAGTGCCTGGGCGCGATCCCGACTCCGATGTCCTTCACCGAGTGCCTGTCTGCTATTTCCTCCGGCGTGGTTGAGGGCTTCGAAGGCTCCACCTCCACCCTGGCTGGCGCCGGCGCTCCGTATGAGCTCGTCAAGAAGGTCGCCATGACCAACCACCTGATCGCGACCCGCTGGCTGTTCATGCCGGAAGACCTCTATCAGTCCATCCCGGAGAAGTGGCGCAACATCATCGACGAGTGCGCGCTCGAGTGCGGCATCTGGGAGCAGACCATGTGCTCCGAGGATGAGGACACCCAGAAGGCGATGCTCGCCGAGCATGGCGTGACCTGGAACGAGGTTGACCTCGACGCCTTCACCGCGGCCTGCGCGCCGGTGTATGACTGGCTGGTCGATGAGTACGGCGCCGATCCGGAGCTGAAGG
This sequence comes from uncultured Clostridia bacterium, assembly GCA_945871545.1. The sequence goes on from CAMBWJ010000183.1 coordinate 1,659, forward strand.
ACAAGCTCGTCGCGCTCGTGCAGGAGTTCCGCGCGACCCAGCAGTAAGCTGCCGCAGCGTCTGACAGACGCATCTTTTGATGAATCCATTGGACTGCCCGGGACCTCTCGGGCAGTCCGCTTTCCCGCATATTTATGATCCACGTTTGAGGTTTGATTCATGAAGAAAAAGATTACGCTGAAATCGATTCTGACGAACCTCGACGCCATCATCACGGGTACGACGCTTACGATCTGTGTGATTCTCGTCAACGCAAACGTCATCATGCGCTACTTCTTCAACAATCCGATTCACTGGAGCGAGGAAGTGGTCACCAGTCTGTTTGTCTGGACGGTCTTCATCGGCAGCTCCTATGCCTATCGCAAGCATTCGCACCTGGGCGTCGACATTCTCGTCAACCTGATGCCCAAGAAAATGAAATCCGTCGTCAAGGCGGTGATGTCCGTCGTCGAGTTCCTCGTGCTTGTCATGCTCACGGTGGTCAGCTCCCAGTATGTGTACCACCTGATCTTCTCCCGCAGCGGCAAGATCAAGATCATGATGACGGACCTGCTGCGCGTGCCCAAGTGGTGGACGGGTATCGCGGTGCCGATCGGCTTCGGCCTCTCCGCGATCTATTCGGTCTACTTCATGGTGAAGGCCGTGCGCGCCTATCTCAGGAATAAGAAGGAAGGAGGAGTCAAGGCATGACGCTGACGTTTGTTCAGATCCTTCCGATTATCATGGTCTTCGTGTTCTATTTCCTGGGCATGCCGATCGTCTATTCGCTCTTCGGCTCCACGTTCTTCTACTTCCTGTTCCTGGACACCAGCTCCCAGCCGTGGCTGATTCTGCAGAAGGTCATGAACTCGACGCAGTCCTTCTCCATGCTGGCGATCCCGTTCTTCATCATGTCCGGCTCCGTCATGAACTTTGGCGGCATCAGCGATAAGCTGATGGACTTCTGCGAGTGCGTGACCGGCCACATGCGCGGCGGCCTGGCGCAGGTCAACGTGCTGCTGTCCATGCTCATGGGCGGCTGCTCCGGCTCTGCGAACGCCGACTGCGCCATGCAGTCCAAGATGCTGGTGCCGGAAATGGAGAAGCGCGGCTACTCCAAGGCGTTCTCCGCGGCGATCACCGCGGCGTCCTCTGCCGCGACGCCTGTCATTCCGCCGGGAGTCAACCTGATCGTCTTCACGCTGATTGCGCAGGCCTCTCTGGGCCGCATGTTCGCCGCGGGCTATGTCCCGGGCTTCCTGATGTCCATCTCCATGATGATCACGGTGGCGATCATCGCGAAGAAGCGCAATTATCCGAAGACGAGGGAGAAGTTCCCGCCGCTCAAAGAGGTGCTCAAACAGGCGTTTATCTCCTTCTGGGGCCTGTTCTTCCCGTTCGGCATCATCCTGGGCATGCGCTTTGGCATGTTCACTCCGTCCGAGGGCGGCGCGTTTGCGGTGCTCTACTGCTTCATTATCGGCAAGCTGGTCTATAAGAAGCTCAGCTTCCGCGAGCATCTGATCCCGATCATTCTGGATACCATCGCCGGCACGTCCTCCGTCGTGCTGATCATGGTCTCCGCGAATGTCTTTGGCAACTACATGTCCTGGGTGAACCTGCCCAAGATCGTCGCCAAGGCCGTTCTGGATCTGACCACCAACAAGTATGTCTTCCTGATGCTGTGCAACGTGATCCTGCTGATCATGGGCATGTTCCTGGAGGGCGGCGCAGCGCTGATGATCATCACGCCGCTGCTGCTGCCGGTGGCTACGCAGCTGGGCATCGACACATATCACTTCGGCATCGTTGCGCTGGTCAACATCATGATCGGCGGCATCACGCCGCCGTTCGGCTCGATGATGTTTACGACATGCGGCATCACACGCTGTCCGATCTCCGAATTCCTGAAAGAGGTCTGGCCGTTCATCTTGTGTCTGTTCCTGGTGCTGATGTTGCTGACCTTCTGCCCGACGCTGGTGACCATCGTACCCAATCTGCTTTACGGCGCATGATTCGTCTGTGCGAAAGCTGAATGCCTGAGAAGCTGAGAGGTTCGGTGCAGCCTCTCAGCTCTTTTACCTTGCAGGAGGAGAAGCTGTGCCTGACGGACGTGCAGCGGGCACCGGAAGCATCATCCTGTGAAGCAGTGAATAGGGAGCGCGCGCGGCGTGCTCCGGAGTCGTCTATGGTGTATTACAACGTTTCCATGCAGCATACGGAAAAGACATTTGAAAAGCTGGCCCATATGCAGTATGACCTGTTCTGCAGGAGCAACCTGATTGTGCGCTCCATGCTCGGCATGGGCGCCGTCGTGCTGGGCGTCGTCAATTTCAGCGAATGGTGGGGCGTGCTGCTGATCGCCTACGGAAGCTTTCTTGCCTCCGGCAGGTACAATTCAGCCAACCACACCGCGCACAAGCTCGCCAGGCAGATCAGGGATTCGGGGATGGACTTTCCGGCTTCCAGATATGTATTCCGCGAAAACGCGTTTGAGATCATTCTGCTGCCTGAGAATGCGAACGGAGAATGCCTGGCCTATGCGGACGTGCATCGCCTGGGCGAGGACGGGGAGTATTTTTACATCTTCCGCAACCAGTATGGCGGATATATGATTCCAAAGGCAGAACTGGGGGAGAAGGAAAAGGAATTCCGTCTCTTCATGGAGAAACAAACGAAGCAGACCTTTGAGACAAAGGCCGCCCCGGTTTTGAAGCTGCTGCGGAAAATGGACACGCAGAGACAAAAATCGCGACAATCCTAAGTGCAAAGGAGTAAATGAACATGCCTGATATCATTATTATCGGCGCTGGCGTTTCCGGCTGCGCGATCGCCCGCGAGCTGTCGCGCAAGAAGGCCGACGTGCTCGTGGTCGAGCGGGAAGAGGATGTTTGCTGCGGCACCACCAAGGCCAACAGCGCCATCGTCCACGCCGGCTACGACGCGGCGAACGGCAGCCTGATGGCGAAGCTGAACGTGGAGGGCAGCCGCCTGATGCCCGAGCTGGCCCGCGAACTGGACTTCCACTACATTCAGAACGGCAGCCTCGTTGTCATGCTCAGCGAGGAGGACCGCCCGAATCTGATGAAGCTGTATGAGAACGGCGTGAAGAACGGCGTCGAGGGTCTGCGCATCATCGAGCGCGAGGAACCCAAGTGCATCAAGTTCAACCTGGAAGG
>CAMBWJ010000184.1 GCA_945871545.1 uncultured Clostridia bacterium
GCGCGGTAGTCCAGATCGCCGCTGCTGATGGTCTGCACGTCCTTGCCCAGGGCGTTGAGCGGCTCGGTGAGATTCCGGGAGAAGCGCCGCACCATAAGCACCACGAAGAGGATGATCAGCGCCAGGGCCGCGACGAAGGCGAAGATCGCGGCGACGATGTTGCGCTCCATGGCCTTCACCGGCGCGAGCACCAGCGACTCCGGAATGTGCACGCAGAACTTCCAGTTCGCGCTGGAGACCGGCGTGTAGGCGTAGTACACGCCGCCGCCGGTGCGCATCACGCCCGTCTCGCCGTCCATGATCGGCCCGAAGGCCTCATGGACCGCGCTGGATGCATCCAGGATGCTCTCGAATGCGCCGTCCGCGTTCGCCATGTCCGGGCGGGCGATGATGTCGCCGCTGCCGTTGACCAGGAAGGCGAAGGCGCCCTCGCCCAGATCCACGTCGATCACATAATCGGTCAGATTGCCGATCAGGATGTCCATGCACACGACTCCGGCAAAGGCATCATCTGCGTCGTAGAAGGGCGCGGCGCAGCTGATCATCAGGCCCCGCCCGTAGGAATCCGGGTACGCGTCCGTGAACAGCACGGTTCCCGCATCCCGGGCAGAAGTGTACCAGGAGGACTGGGTGTAGTCGAAGTAGGACTCGTCGCTGCCCGGCGTGACGCCCAGGTCCGCCCGGTCGTCATAGCTGAGCAGGAAGCCGCTCTGGGTGCCCACGTAGATCGTGGTGATGACCTCCCGGTTGCCGGAGAGAACCGGCGACCAGAGCTGCTCCAGGTTCCCCAGCAGCGCCCGCTCCTGCGCGCTGTCCTCCGCGGAGACGTTTTCATCCACGAGGTAGCGCTGCATGGTGCAGCTGCCGGCGCTGGCCGCATCCGGCGGGAGCACCTCGCGCGGCACATATCCCTCCGGGTTCTGGTACAGGCCGTGGATGTAGGCTGCGAAATCCTGAATGTACTCCGCGTACTTTCCCAGCTCGGAATCCGCGAGATCGGCCTTGTCCCGCACGATGTTGAGCAGGTTCTGGTTCATCTGATGAATCAGCGCGTCCTCGCTGTCGCTCTTGATCTGGAGCATGCTGAAGAGGCCCACTGTGCTGGTCAGGATCAGACCTGCAACCGAGATGAGCAATACGATCCGCTGCACCTTTTTCCGGATTGGCCGTCGCCTTTGTTCCATTCCGCTTTCCTCCTGTCAAATCACGATGTGCAGATGGTTTTCGCCGCTTCCGTAGCTGTACATCGCGCGCATGGCGCGGTGCTTGATCAGCTTGAGGCTCATCACGTCGACCTCGTCCTCGTCCTTCCCGGTGCGCAGGGGATTGTACCGCGCGCCCGCGTAGCTGAAGCGGATGGAGATGGCGTCGCCGTAGTCCACGCGGAGCAGGATTCGCGCATCGCTCTGTACGCCCAGGATGCGCAGGGCAACCTCCTCGATGCAGCTCTGCGCCTCAAAGACGCGCTTGCGGGGGATGTGCCGCGTCAGGGCAGCCTCCTCCAGCAGCTCGTTCATGCGATCCAGGCTGGCAGCGTCCGCGTCGATCCAGCCGGATGCGTCCTTCTCCGGCGCGCAGCAGGGGGGAAGCACCGGCTCCAGGCAGAACAGGCTGCCCAGGATGATGTTCACCGGAAGCCCCACCAGCAGTCCGAGGGAGATGTATGCGGCCACCGTGGGCCAGAGCGCGCCCTTCAGGAGCACGAGACTCAGCAGCCCGCAGGCGAGTGCGAGGCCGGACAGCAGCCCCGCATAGCACAGGTACTGCCGGAGCTGCTTGAAGCAGATCCTGTGGGTGCCGCTGCACAGATGCCAGAGCAGCCACATTCCCATGCCGATGATCGCGATGCAGGCGCACTCGAAGGCGGCCTCCACCAACGGCGTGTGCAGGATGTCCGCCACAGCAATGCAGCCCAGCATGCCTCCGCCCACGCCCCAGGGACCGAAGAACAGCCCCAGCGTCGCGGGCAGGAAGCTCTTGATGCCGATCCAGGAGCCGAAGCGCAGAAAGCCGGTGAGCTGGATCGGGAGATCGGCCAGCAGATACACCGCCGCCGAGAGCAGCAGAAGCCGCAGCCTTTTCCGCAAATCAGCGCTCTTCATGCCGCAGCCTCCTCTTCAGCGCGCCGGTCACCGACGGATCGGCCAGCAGTATGCCCAGAACCATCACGCCCGCTCCGGCCAGACGCAGGGGCGTGATGCGCTCCGGCTGGGTGCCGAACAGCAGTGCCAGCACCGGAGACATGAGCATGGTGATGATGATTTCCGTGGAGAAGATCAGCGAGGTGTTCAGGGGGCTGACATAGCGCTGGGCGTACATCTGCACGATGCCGTACAGACCCCGGATGAAGAAGCCGATGAAGATGGCGCTGCCCCAGAACGCCGAATCCGTGGGCAGGGAGAGGTGCGTCTTCTGGATCGCCGACTGTCCGACCCAGAAGATGAGAGCGATCAGGCAGTTGAACAGCATCTGTCCCATCGCAAGGATCGAGGGGTTGGAGCCGGCGGTGAACCTGCCCACCGTGAGGATGTACAGCGCGAAGAACACGTCCGCAATCAGCAGATAGAGGAAGTGAACGTCCTTCAGCCCCGCCGGATCCTCCAGCAGCATCAGCGCAAGCCCCGCCAGCACCACGCCCACGGCGCAGAGCGTCATTTTGTCCGACCTGGTCTTGAACAGCAGAAGGGACAGAAGCGGCAGGAACACGAAGTAGGCGCTCAGCACACAGGCGCTGACCGTCGCGCCCACCGAGGAGCCCAGCAGCAGAAACACGTTGAAGCCGAACAGCTCCAGCGACAAGAGCAGGCTCTGGCGGATCTGCTTTCTGTCCACCCGGAACAGCTCGCTGAAGAAGACCGCCAGCGTCAGAAGAAAGCCGATGAGGTTCGTGACGCAGAGAAATGCGAAGTGGGAGACGCTGTCGGGCACGCCCTCCAGAAACGCATACTGGATTGCGGCAAAGAAGGTGATGATGAACAGGGAAACGTTTGCCTCGCGTTTGTTCATCGGACAACCACCTCCCGGGCAATGAATTTTTCCAGTAGCCGATCGGGCTTGTAGGACAGCTTTGCCGTGCGCAGTCCGGGCGCGCCCACGTCCTCCTCCCGGTTGATCCAGGCGTAGTCCCCGCAGCAGAGGCGCACCAGATCCCGGTTCAGCACGCGGTAGATGTCCGGGAAGCGGCGGTCGCCCTTCTCGATGAGCACGTCGTAGCAGTCGTCGGAGAGCGGCGCGCCATAGGCGTAGCCCGCCATCGCGCCGTCGATGAACACGACGATGCCGGACAGCCCCAGCGCCCCGAAATGATCCAGACCGCGCTGGATGGCGTCGTTCTCGCACTCCAGCTGCACGTCCTCCTGGCCGTGGTTCCTCGACTCCAGCCAGCATTTCTGAAAGGCGCGGATGGGCTCGATGTGCTCCGGGCGGATCGGCTCGATGCGGGTGCGGCTCCCGTAGTCCCGGAAGAAGGTGCTGATGTCGTGGCGCTTGGAGGCCATCTCCGCTCCGGGAAGCTCGGCGAGCTTTTTATGGGTGTAGAGATACTCCGCGTAGTCCCGGCAGGGCTCGATCTCAAATTCGCCGGGGTACAGCTCCTCCAATAGCTCCGCCGCGGCGCGGGTCAGGGTCTCGAAGCGAAGGGACGCACCGTGGGCGTGGGCGTCCCCTCGGAGCCGGTCGACGGCCTGCGCCAGCTTTGCGCGCTCTCCCATGGGGAAGAGGTAAACCCGCTCCCGCGCGCTGCCGCGACCGGAGCGGAGGATATAGAGACAGCCGTCCTGCTGACAGATCCGATCGCCGTACTTGCGCTGCATGCAGTACAGGGAGACGAAGGAGTGCTGGCAGGAGTTCTCTCCATAGCGCCGGAAGTAGCCGTCGACCGCCTGTTTGTCGTCCAGGGTGATTTCGTGAAAGACCAGCATTGCGTTTGCGTCTCAGGCGATGGTGAGAATGTCCGAGAAGCCCGTCACGTCAAAGACTTCCATGATTACTTCGTTGACGTTCTTCACCACCATGGAACCCTGCTTCTTCATGACCTTCTGGGCCGCCAGCAGCACGCGGAGCCCGGCGGAGGAGATGTACTCCACCTTCGCGAAGTCAAAAATCAGGTTCTGCACCTCGCTGGTCACGGAGTGCTTCAGCTCTCCCTCCAGCGCGGGCGCGGTGGTCGTGTCGATTCTTCCTTCAATTTCCAGGGTCAGCGTTGCGCCGCTGACATGCTTGTTGATCTGCATATTGAATCCTCTTTCCGCTGGAGGCCCGATTCGGCCTGCAGGCCGGATGCCCCCATACTTTTCCTTATTATATAATACACACAAACTGCCATTTCCGTCAAGTTGAACCCCGCCTTTTCCGCGAATTTTGCGCTGCGGAGCGCCTGTGTGCGTCGGTTTTCCGCTGCTCCTCTGCATGGGCAAGCGGCAGAATCCGGAGATGTCGGCGCGCCGTTCGGGCATCCGCTGCGCTGCGTACATCCCGGCGTTCTTCCGGAGAATCATTTTGAGGCATTTTGTGGCCGATTCTGGAACTTTTTGTTGAGAAAACCGGTCTAAAGGGCAAGTGGTTTCGATGCCCGTGCGGGATGTGCGCCGACAGCCCTGCGTGGGTTTGCCGAAACCGGATGATGCAGTGAGGAGATGATTCAATTGACCCGATTCTGGTCGATCTTCTGTTGTGTTACAATTCTGTGCGCCTTCTGCCTGACGGCGGGATGCTGCGCGGAAACGGGCGGCAATTCGTACGCCGATTCAGAGCAGGCGGTCTCCGGCACGGTGGTTGCGACCGGCAACGTCAA
>CAMBWJ010000185.1 GCA_945871545.1 uncultured Clostridia bacterium
CCGATCTCCCCGTAGGGCGTGCGGCCTTCGGACACGTCGCTCAATCCGGCCAGCACCAGCTGCGCGCCATCCTTCAGGACGGTGGCGCAGTCATCGTCCAGCAGCATCACGCCGCCCGCAGACATGGCCGCGCGCAGACCGCTCAGCACGCTGTCCTGTTCGCCGGCGACGGCGTACTTGCCCAGCGGCGCGGAAAAGCGGTTCAGTCCGCGCAGAAAGTCCAGCGCCGCCGCGCGGGCCTGCTCGTCCGCCTCCGTCTGACCGTCCAGCAGCTTTCCGGCGCAGTAATCGCCGCCCAGCAGCAGCAGATCCGGTTCCAGGGCCGCGAGCTTGTCCATCAGGCGCTGCGTGCGCCGCGCGTCGGCCTCTCCCCGGATGTTGAGGTCGGAGACGTACAGGAGCGTGGTTCCGTCCAGCTCAACTGGCAGATCCTCAAGGTACACCACCGCCTTGCGCACGTGGGTGATGCGCGCCTGAAGCGCCATCCAGCCGAACAGAGCGCCGACCAGCGCAAGGACAAGCAAAACCGCGGCCAGCGCGATGCGCCTGCGGCCGCAGCCGTTTTTCTGATGTACAATTTTCTTCGGCTTGCGCTTCTGCGTCTGCTTCATGGTTCTCCTGTTTCACGTGAAACATTCTGGCCGGAAATGTGCTTGAAAAATGAATTTCCGCTGCCAATTGTCGGTTTTTCTTCCCGTTTTGTCACAGGTTCTGCGTTGCAACCCAACGCTTGTTTTATTATAATAGGAATGGTATCGGTATACAAGGGATATTTTTTGAAATATGATCGGAGGACTCCATGGACAAAAGACGCTCCGCCAGGCGTCCATGGACGATCGTGCTGCTGATTCTGGCAATCTGCTGCGCGCTGTCCTACGGCATTGCGTCGCTCGGCAGGAGCATCTTCTCCGGCAGCACGCTCGGCCACAGCCAGTCGCTCAGCATCGCCAATATACAGGACCTTCAGACCACGGCCGGCGGCTTCGTCTACTACGACGGGAGCACCGTCTCGGCCATCGATTCCGCCGGAAAGGTGAAGTGGTCGTACATCGTGGGCGCAAACGCCGGCTTTGAGGCCACCGACTACGGCGTGGCCGCCTGGGTGGGCAACACCGTGACGCTCATCGACGGCAGGAGCGGATCCACCACCTACAACGGCACCATGGCGCAGAACGTGCTCGGCGCGCACATTGGCGACAAGTACACGGCCATATTGATCGGCGAGGAAGGCAACAGCACCATCGTTCTGATGGAAAACGGCGGCAAACAGATCAACCAGATCGTCCTGGACAACGTGCTCGCCGTGGATTACGGCTTCTTCTCGGACGGCTCCCTGCTCTGGGTGATGGTGTGCGACACCAACGGAACCGTCCCCACCTGCAATATACAGACCTACCGCCCCGGCAAGGAGATCGTCGGCTCGATCAGCGACACCGAGCAGCTGGCCTACGCCGTGCTGTTCCAGTCCTCGCGGGTGTGCGTGGTCGGCGACGTGTACTACAAGGTGTACGACTACGCCGGCGTGGAGGATCCCGGCCTGCGCAAGCTGGTGTACGGCTGGTATCTGACCGATTCGGACGGCTCCTCCAACGACCCGCTGATGGTCTTCGTCAACGACGCCCAGTGCAAGGGCGAGAGCGACATTCAGGACGTACGCATCGTGCGCTCGAATCTGGATCGGGTGGTGCGCTTCCCCTTCGGCTGTCGCAGGGTGCTGGCCTCGGGCAACACCATCTACGGCTTCTCGGCGGACGGCCATCTGATGATCATGCGCACCGACGAGACCTCGCCCCGGGCCTATCAGCTGGGAATGAACATCGACGAGGTCTACGGCGTGACCCGCGACGGCGTGGCGGTGCTGCGCAGCGGCGGGGCCATCTGCCTGGTCAATCTGGCGTAGAAGCTCCGGCATAGAAACAGGCAAACCGGGGAATTATGGAAATACAGATTCATTGTCAGGAGGATGCTGGAATATGAATATTGTTGACATTCTGATCCTCGCAGTGCTCGTCTACGGACTCTTATCGGGCATGCACAAGGGATTCATCGCGTCGGGACTCTCGGTGGTCGGCTTCGTCGGCTCCTGGTTCGGCGCGCAGATGGTGTACGAGCGCATCGCCAATCTGGCGCTGTCCAACACCACGCTGATGGCGGTGCTGAGTCAGTACCTCGAACCGGAAAGCTTCTTCGCCAGCAAGGCGCAGGCGGCGCTGACCGTCTCGGAGGTCGTCTCCGGCGGAGAGGCCGCCATACAGGAGGCCGTGGCCACGGTGGGCCAGAAGATCAGCCTGGTCGCCAAGGCCTTCGAGGCGAACATCCGCAACCAGGCCTTCGCCAACCTGAACATCACCACGCTGTCGGACTATCTGGATCAGACGATCTGGCAGTCGGTGTTCAACGTGCTGGCCTTCCTGCTGGCCTTCGTGCTGATCTACGCGGTGGTCATGCTGGTGATCAACCTGCTGGACCACGTGATCCGCTTCCCGGTGTTCCGCATGTTCGACTGGCTGCTGGGCGGCCTGTGCGGCGTTGCGCGCTCGCTGGTGGTTTCGGTGCTTCTGCTGTGCATCGTCCCGCCGGTGGTGTCGCTGTTCGCGCCCGAGATGATGCAGGAGCTGCTGGCCACATCCACGCTGTACTCCTTCGTCTCGCAGATGGATTTCCTGAATGTCGCCGGTCTGATGACCAGACTGGTCGGCTGACCTGCGGCACAGCCGCTGTAATTCGCAAACCAGAGCCGCTCTGCGGCTCTTTTTGCTCAAAAGATATAGAAATCATCCAAATCAAACTGAACCGGAGGAACCATGTCAAATTCAAAGAATCAGAGCGTATACGAGGAACGGACGGAGCGCGGCAGCGCGCCCGGCAAGATCATCGCCGCCGTCATCTGCTTCGGCCTTGCCCTGCTGACGGGCTACCTCAGCCTGGTTGCCCCCACCGCCGGCACCGCCATGGGCAACATCCGCGATGTGCTCCGGGGCTTCGGCGGCAGCGTCAGCGTGCTGATCGCGCTGTTCCTCGCGTGGATCGGCGCGCTGCTGGTGTTCTCCATCATCGGAAAGCGCATCCGCATCGTCACCACCATCACCAACCTGCTGCTCTTCCTCTACGCCTTCGCCGCAGTGCAGCTCTTTTCCGCGCAGGCCGTGTTTGCCCGGATGAGCATCACCAGCTTTGCCAACTTTGTCAGCAAGTCCTACCAGTACGGCGGCGGAGGCGGCGCCATCGGCGCGCTGCTGGCCTATCCCCTCTACACCTACCTGGGCGAGTGGGGCGGTCTCATCGCCCTCGTGCTGGCGTCCGTGCTCTGCCTGCTTGCCAACGGACGCGCCCAGCGCTGCTATCGCTGGCTCTGTCAGCGCGGCGAGGAGGGCCAGCACTACGTGGAACAGCGCCGCAACGAGAAAAATGTAGAACGCATGTTCGAGTATGACGAGTTCGACCAGCCCGCGCCCCGCAGGACTCTTCCGCCGGAGCGCCGCAGTCCGCGTCCGCAGCCGGAGAACCGGCCCGAGCGCGCGCAAGTGAACCGTCCGCGCCCGGAGCGTCCCCCGCAGGAGCGCACGGCGACCCGGCCCACGCGGAAGGTATCCGACCCGGAGCGGGATTACATCGTAATCGACGAGAGCAAGCCGCAGCAGGAGGCTCCGAAGCCCAGGCGCAGCGCGCCGAAGCGCAAGCTGTACAAGGAAACCATCGACCCGGAGGCCGCCCCGGCGAATCCCATCGAGGAACAGCCCTCCGACATCGAGATTCCCAAGCCGCTGCGCAAGCTGCGCCAGAACGCCTCCAAGCCTCAGCCTGAAAGGGCCGCTGAAAGCCCGGTGGAGGACGTTCCGGAGACGGACGTGCCGGACTTCTTCAGCGTGAAGCCGGAGGAGAAGGAGCCGGAGGGCTTCAAGCCGCGCAGCTACAATTCGCCCAAGGTAAAGCCCAAGCGCGTGGTGGAGGGCGTACAGCCGCTGACGGTGGAAGACGTCGTGCCCGAACCTGAACCCGAGGAGGAGGACGAAGCGCCCTTCGACGTGCCCCACACCACCGTCAAGCCCACGAAGTTCCGCCGCGTTCCGGTACCGGAGCCGGAGGACGAGGAGGAGATCTACGATTATCCGCCCATCGACCTGCTGGAGCAGGGCGATCAGCAGAAGGTGACCCAGGCGCACAAGGAAGCGGACATGGAGAAGGCGGACATGCTGATCGAGACGCTGAACTCCTTCGGCATCGACACTCGGCTGGTGGGCATCGCCCACGGCCCTGCGGTGACGCGCTTCGAGCTGCAGCCCGCGCCGGGCGTGAAGGTGAGCCGCATCACCTCGCTGTCGGATGACATCGCCATGCGCCTTGCGGCCATGTCGGTGCGCATCGAGGCCCCGATCCCGGGCAAGGCCGCCGTGGGCGTGGAGATTCCCAACGACAAGGTGGAGATGGTGCGCCTGCGCGACGTGCTGGAGTGCCCCGAGGCCAAGCGCCACCCGTCAAAGATCGCGGTGGGTCTGGGCAAGGACAATTCCGGGCGATACATTGTGGCGGACATCGCGAAGATGCCCCACGTGCTGATCGCCGGACAGACCGGCTCCGGTAAGTCGGTGTGCATCAACTCGATCATTACATCCATCCTCTACCGCGCCACGCCGGAGGAGGTGCGCATGATCCTGATCGACCCGAAGGTGGTGGAGCTGTCCATCTACAACGACATCCCCCACCTGATCGCCCCGGTGGTGACCGACCCCAAGAAGGCCGCGTCCGCGCTGGACTGGGCGGTGGCGGAGATGG
>CAMBWJ010000186.1 GCA_945871545.1 uncultured Clostridia bacterium
CCCGCCTCGAGTCCTACAAGAAGCTGGCCGACTAAAACGCAGCGCGTTTTATCGCACTAGCTGCCGCGTAGTATACACCGGACTCCTGCCCCCACTGATTCAAGGGGCAGGAGTCCTTATCTTTCTTTACTGTTGTATCGTTTGGGGAAAGCACGCAATCCGGCCCGTCACGAATGGGCCGGATTGCTTATGTATATTTGACAGGCTGTACAGGCGGATGCTATAATGCCCATGGAGCCGCGAGACTCCCCGGCAGGAAGGAAGAAGATGGCGCTTGGCTTTAACCCTCTTTTCCACAAAAGGGGGTGATGATCATGAGCGATTACGAAATTCTCGCAATTGTACTCTTGATTGTCACTTTGGCGTTTTCCGTACATAACGGAACCCATAAGTAAAAAAGCACTGCCGCCATCCAGCGACTACTGTATGGCGGCATCCATCTCATAGAGGGGATAAGCCATGCACGAGCGTCATCCCTTCCTGCCGTTATTATAGCACGCTGCGGACGGCGGTGTCAAGCCGGGATCCTGTCCATCCGACTTGTCAGAACGGCGTTTTTCCCGTATAATACCCTCAGGAGGCGATACCATGGCGAAGCGCGACAGCCGGAACACCCGCGGGCGCATCATCAATGCGGCCTGGGCGCTGTTCTACGAGCAGGGCTACGAGGACACCACCATCGAGGAGATCATCGAGCAGTCCGGAACCTCAAAGGGCTCCTTTTACCACTATTTTGAGGGCAAAGATGCGCTTTTGGGCACGCTTTCGGATCTGTTCGACGAGAAGTACGCGCAATTGCGTGAGATCCTGCCGCCGGACATGCACGCCTTCGACAAGCTGATGTACTTAAACCGGGAGCTGTTCCGCATGATTGAGGATCGTGTGTCGCTGGACCTGCTGGCACGGCTGATCTCCACCCAGCTGATCACGAAGGGCGAGAAGCACCTGCTGGATCACAACCGCATGTACTACCGCCTGCTGCGCAGCATCATCTCCGAGGGCCAGCGAAAGGGCGAGCTGCGTGCGGAGGCTTCGGTCAACGACATCGTCAAGACCTACGCGCTGTGCGAGCGGGCGCTGATGTACGACTGGTGCCTGTGCTCCGGCGAGTATTCCCTGGCGAATTACGCCCAGAAGATGATGCCGGCGTTCATGGGCATGTACCGGGCGGATATTTAACAGAAGTTCAATAATTGGAACAGAATTCGTTTTGAATCATGTATAGAATCCATTCTATATCAAATTCCCTGTAATTACAACTAAATCCATCATATATATGGGCTAAAGTACAGATTGAAGTACAGACTGCATTCTGTATTTCAGTCTATTTATGTATGTGTTATAATGAACAACAGTTTTCGGAAGCGCGCGCATGTGCGGCGCATCCGGCGAACGGGGAATGCCGATGGGGGAGATATGCCGGCATTCCCCCACAAAAGAGGGGGATTGGAACTATGACGACTGCAAACCTGTTGATGCTGATTGCCATCATCATCTATCTGGCGGGCATGATTGCCATCGGCTGGATGTATTCCAAGCGCACGTCCAATGTGGGCGACTTCTACCTGGGCGGACGCAAGCTGGGCCCGCTGACCACTGCGATGAGCGCCGAGGCCTCGGACATGTCGTCCTGGCTGCTGCTGGGCCTGCCGGGCGTGGCCTACATCTCGGGCATCGCGGACGCGGCCTGGACGGCCATCGGCCTTGCGGTGGGCACCTATCTGAACTGGCTGATCGTGGCAAAGCGCATCCGCGCCTACACGGCCCATGTGAACGCCATCACCGTGCCGGACTTCTTCTCCAAGCGCTATCACGACAAGCGCAACCTGCTGAGCTGCATCGCGGCGCTGGTCATCATCATCTTCTTCGTGCCCTATACGGCCTCGGGCTTCGCGGCCTGCGGCAAGCTGTTCAAGAGCCTGTTCGGCCTGGACTACACGGCGGCGATGCTGCTGAGCGCGGTGGTCATCGTGGGCTACACGGTGCTGGGCGGCTTCATGGCGGCCAGCATGACCGACCTGATCCAGTCCATCGTGATGACGATTGCGCTGATCGTGGTGTTCGCCTTCGGCATCTCCGCTGCGGGCGGACTGGGCGCGGTGATGGAGAATGCGCGCGCGCTGCCGGGCTACCTGAAGCTGACGCAGTGCTTTGACATTGGCAGCAACTCTGCCTCTCCCTACGGTTTCCTGACCATCGCCTCCACGCTGGCCTGGGGTCTGGGCTACTTCGGCATGCCTCACGTGCTGCTGCGCTTCATGGCCATCGGCGACGCGCAGAAGCTGAAGCTCTCCCGCAGGGTGGCCAGCGTGTGGGTGGTCATCTCCATGGCGGCGGCGGTGATGATCGGCGTGGTTGGCAATGCCATCTCCGCGGCGGGCGCGGTGGAAAGCTTCACCACCTCCTCCGAGGCCGAGACCATCATCATTCGCATCGCCGACCTGATCGCAAGCCACGGCTGGCTGGCGGCGCTGGTGGGCGGCATGATCCTGGCGGGCATCCTGGCGGCGACCATGTCCACGGCGGATTCCCAGCTGCTGGCGGCGTCCTCCAGCGTGTCCCAGAACCTGTTCCGCGATTTCCTGCACATCCGCATGAGCAAGCGCGCGGAGATGGTGCTGGCGCGCGGCAGCGTGGTGGCGATCTCCGTCATCGCGGCCTTCATCGCGGCGGATCCCAACAGCTCCGTGTTCAACATCGTGTCCTTCGCCTGGGCGGGCTTCGGCGCAGCCTTCGGCCCGGTGGTGCTGCTGGCGCTGTTCTGGCGGCGCTCCAATCAGGCCGGCGCGCTGGCGGGCATGGTTGTCGGCGGCGCGATGGTGTTCATCTGGAAGTACCTGGTGCGCCCGCTGGGCGGCGCGTGGAACATCTACGAGCTGCTGCCCGCATTCGTCATTGCCTGCGCGGTGAACGTGCTGGTCAGCCTGCTGACCCCCGCGCCGGAAAAGGCCGTGACCGACGAGTTCGACGCGGTGAAGGCGAAGTTTTGATCGCGAAGCTTAGAGTCTTGCACGCAATATCGGCATAACTGCTGGGTGGAAAAGCCGCACGTTTTGTGCGGTTTTTCTCATAATTTAAAACTGCTGTAATAATTTTCCGATATAATAAAACTGGCAACCAAATTTTGATTATGGAAAGGCGGTACTACCCATGCTTAAGAAATTGCTGGCGGTTCTTCTGGTCGTTTCCATGCTGATGACCGGCCTTGCCTTCGCTGAGACGGCGGAGACCGAGGTCGAGCACCAGCCCGTTGTGGTTCTGTACACGAACGACGTGCACTGTGGCATTGAGGACGCCATTGGCTATGCCGGTCTGGCGGCCTATGAGAAGGCCTACGAGAAGCTCGGCTACGAGGTGATCCTGGTCGACAACGGCGACGCCATCCAGGGCGGCCCCATCGGCACCCTGTCCAAGGGCGAGTACATCATCGACATCATGAACGCCATGGGCTACGACATTGCGACCATCGGCAACCATGAGTTCGACTACGGCATGGACGTGTTCATGTCCCTGCGCGAGAAGGCGGAGTTCCCCTACATCTCTGCGAACTTCTGCGATCTCGAGGGCAACACGATCCTGGATCCCTACGTCATCAAGGAGCTGGGCGGCTGGAAGGTCGCGTTCGTCGGCGCTTCCACCCCTGAAACCTTCACCAAGTCCACTCCCACCTACTTCCAGGACGAGGAAGGCAACTACATCTACAGCTTCTGCCAGGGCGAGGATGGCGCGAACCTTTACGCCGCCGTGCAGAAGGCCGTGGACGACGCCCGCGCGGAGGGCGCGGAGATCGTGATCGTCATGAGCCATCTGGGCACCGACGGCTCCAGCGTTCCCTACACCTCCAGCGACCTGATCGTCAACACCACCGGCATCAACGCCGTGCTGGACGGCCATTCCCACTCCGTCTGGGAGATGGAGCTGGTGCAGAACGCCGCGGGCGAGGACGTGATCCTCACCTCCACCGGCACCAAGCTGAACAACGTCGGCTCCCTGGTCATCGAAGCTGGGGAGGATCAGACTCCCGTGCTGACCAGCGCGCTGCACGACGAATCCCTGTTCCAGGACGAGGAGGCCGAGGCCTTCATCGCCACCGTCAAGGCCCAGTATGAGGAGACCCTGAACCAGGTCGTGGCCACCACCGCCGTCGACCTGACCACCAAGGATCCCGCCACCGGCGAGCGCGCGGTGCGCACCGCTGAGACCAACCTGGGCGACCTGTGTGCCGACGCCTACCGCATCGTGCTGGGCGCTGACATCGCCTTCGTCAACGGCGGCGGCGTGCGCGCGGACATCCCGGCCGGCGACATCACCTACGGCCAGATTCTGAGCGTGCATCCCTTCGGCAACATGGCCTGCGTGGTCGAGGCCACCGGCCAGCAGATCCTGGATGCGCTGGAGATGAGCTCCCGCGCGCTGCCCGAGGAGTGCGGCGGTTTCCTGCACGTCTCCGGCCTGACCTACGAGATCAATGCGGGCATCGAGTCCAGCGTGGTCACCGACGACAAGGGCACCTTCGTTGAGGTTGCCGGCGAGCGTCGCGTGCAGAACGTGCTGGTGAACGGCGAGCCCATCGATCCCGAGGCCACCTACACCCTGGCTTCCCACAACTACATGCTCAAGTCCGGCGGCGACGGCCTGGCCATGTTCCAGGGCGATACCCTGCTGCAGGACGAGGTGCTGATCGACAACCAGGTCCTCATCAACTACATCGTCGATACCCTCGGCGGCGTGGTCGGCGAGGAGTATGC
>CAMBWJ010000187.1 GCA_945871545.1 uncultured Clostridia bacterium
ACGGGCATCGGCATCGCCCCGGAGGATCTGCCCTACGTGTTCGACCGCTTCTACAAGGTGGACAAGGCCCACAGCGGCAAGGGCAGCGGCCTCGGACTCTCCATCGCCAGGGAGCTGCTCAACCGCATGGACGAGCAGATCTGGGTGGAGAGCGAAAAGGGCGTGGGCAGCGCGTTCAGCTTCACCGTGCACCGCAACCCGCCCGCATCTGAGGAACAGGCAAGCTAAGACCGGAGGATACGTATTATGAAGAAATTTCTGATCGTCGTGGATATGCAAAAGGACTTCGTGGATGGCGCGCTGGGCACAAATGAAGCCCAGGGGATCGTGGAAAACGTGGTGCGCAAGATCGAGGGCTTCGACGGCGGGATCATCGTCACCTACGACACCCACGGGGAAGATTACATGCAGACCGCCGAGGGCAGAAAGCTGCCCGTTCCCCACTGCATCAAGGGAACCCCCGGCTGGCAGCTCGACGCGCGCGTGGAGGCTGCGCTGGCGGGCAGGGAATGCACCCGCATCGAAAAGCCCACCTTCGGCTCGGTGAAGCTTGCGCACATGCTCGGCAAGATGGCGGAGGGCGAAGACTTCACGGCGGAGTTCATCGGCCTGTGCACCGACATCTGCGTGGTGAGCAACGCGCTGCTGGTGAAGGCCGCCTATCCGGAGATGGAGCTTTATGTGGACGCGAGCTGCTGCGCGGGCGTGACCCCCGCGACCCATGAAGCCGCGCTGACGACGATGAAGAGCTGTCAGATCAATGTGATTGGTGGATAAGATAAAACGCCCGCGATCAGTCATACGTGCTGATCGCGGGCATTTTTTCCGTAGGGCGGGATGCCTTCATCCCGCCGCATAGACAACCCCTCCGTCACGGCTGCGCCGCGACACCTCCCTTACGCACTGGTCGCGCCTGCACCTATGTGCAGTGGCGCGACTGCTATTTACACAGGGGAGGCTAGGCTAATTTGTGGGAACACCTTCTTCCCATGCCACTCTATGGGGACAATTCCACTCTATTCTATATTATTTATTTCCAGCGGCGCATTGCGCCGCTATATTGGGATTCTCAAGGGTCAATGACCCTTGAGCAGGGGTTTCAGGGGGCGGCGCCCCCTACAACTTCACTTCTCGCAATTGTTCTTGGGCGGCTCCATATCCCTTGTGACCTTGGCGTGCTTCGCCACAGGCCAGGTGATGAAGGTGTTGCCGCCGATCACCGCGCCCTCGCCGATCACGGTATCGCCGCCGAGAATGGTGGCGTTGGCATAGATGGTCACCCGATCCTCGATGGTGGGGTGGCGCTTCTTGCCGGAGAGCATCTGTCCGTTGCGGGTGGAGAGCGCGCCCAGGGTCACGCCCTGGTAGAGCTTGACGTGCGCGCCGATCTCGGTGGTCTCGCCGATGACGATGCCGGTGCCGTGGTCGATGAAGAAGTATTCGCCGATCTGCGCGCCGGCGTTGATGTCGATGCCGGTGCCGCTGTGGGCGTACTCCGTCATGATGCGCGGAATGAAGGGAACCTTTTTCCGGTACAGCTCGTGGGCCACGCGGTAGACGAAGATCGCGAACAGTCCCGGATAGCTGAAGATCACCTCCGCGCGGCTCTGCGCCGCCGGATCGCCCTCAAACTCCGCCTCCACGTCCTTCACCAGCATGCGCTGAATCTCCGGAATCTGCGCGAAGAACTCCCCGCACACCTGCTGCGCGTGGGCCTTGACCGCCTCCGCGTCCGGGTTTCCGTAGGAGAAGGCCAGCTTCAGCTGGGCGTAGAGCATGTTCCAGATGCGGTTCAGCGTGTGGCCGAGGAAGTAATCGTCGCTCTCGTCGCTGAAATAGCCCGGAAACATCACCTTGCGCAGCTCCTCGATCAGCAGGATGATCTGATCCCGCTGGGGCATCTGCCGCTTCGGCCCGCGAAGAAAAATCTCTTCCCGACAACAGGTTTCGGAAATCTCCTGTACAACTCTCGAAATCAGCTCCTGCATGTTCTGCTCTCTCCTTTCAGAAGTATTCTTATCGAAATCCGCGCCGCAAAATCACTTGCCCACGCAGAAATTCTGAAACACCCGGTCGATGACCTCCTCGGACGCGTCCTCGCCGGTGATCTCCGACAGCGCCTCCAATGCCTCGCGCAGGTCGATCTCAACCATGTCCAGCGCAAGCCCCGCGTCGATGGCCTCCACCGCCCGCTTCAGCGCCGCCACCGCGCGCCGCGCCAGATCAATGTGCCGCTGCTGGGTCATGCGATCCTCCATGCCGCCCTCCAGACGCACCCTTTCCTCCATGCGGCGAACCAGCTCGGATACGCCCGTGCCCTCCGCCGCGCTGATCTCCAGCGCACCGGGCACGGATATTTGTATGGGCAGGTCGGTCTTGTTCACGCACACGATGAAGCGCGGATCATTTTTCGCCTGCGCAAGCAGCGCTTCGTCCTCGTCCGTCAGCTCCTGCGAGCCGTCCAGCACCACCAGCACCACGTCCGCCGTCTCCACGGCCCGCCGCGCGCGCTCCACGCCGATTCGCTCCACGGGGTCGTCGGTGTCGCGCTGGCCCGCCGTGTCGGACAGCTCCGCCGTGATTCCGCCCAGCGTGATGCGCTCGGTGAGCACGTCCCGGGTGGTGCCCGGCACGCTGGTCACGATGGCGCGCTCCTGTCTGAGCAGCGCGTTCATCAGCGAGGACTTGCCCACGTTGGGCCGCCCCGCCAGCACGATGCTCGCGCCCTCGCGGATGAGCTTCGCGCCACGCTCGTCGCATTTTTCCTCGATGGCGGCGATGACCTGCGTCACGCTGTCCCGCACGCGCTGCGCCGCGTCATCCTCCTCCACCTCGTCGGGGAAGTCCGTGCAGGCCTCGATCAGCGCCATCTGCTCCTTCAACTGCTCCGCAGCGCCGCGCACGAAGCCCGAAACGCCGCCCTCCAGCTGCCGCAGCGACGCGCGCGCCGCCGCCTCGGAGTTCGCGCCGATCAGGCGCATCACGGCCTCTGCGCGGCTCAGATCGATGCGCCCGTTCAGGAATGCCCTGCGGGTGAATTCGCCCGGCGCAGCGGCCCTCGCGCCCGCCTGAATCGTTCGCTCCAGCACCCGTCGCGCGCACACGCCGCCGCCGTGGCACTGAATCTCGAACATATCCTCGCGGGTGTAGGTCTTGGGCGCGGCGTAGTAAACCGCCATGACCTCGTCCAGCGCGTTTCCCTCCGCATCCACGGCATGGCCGTACATCATGCGGTGGGATTCGATTTTTCTATCCTTCGCCGGACGGAAGCAGGCTTCAAATATGCGCCGCGCGTCCTTTCCGCTGACCCGCACGATGGCGATGCCGCCCTCGCCGGGCGCGGTGGCGATGGCGCTGATGGTCTCGCGATCCATCATCTGCCGCCGGTGCGCACCGGCAGGATCAGGTGCACGTAGTCGCTGTCGCCCACGGGGGTCACGATGCAGGGCGAAACCGCGTTGTTCAGGTTCAGCTCGATGCTGTCGCCGTCGATGAAGCGCACCACGTCGGTCAGGTACTTCACATTGAAGGCGATGCTCAGATCGGCGCCCTCCTGGCGGGTGGGCAGCTCCTCGCGCACGTCGCCGATCTGGGAGTGGGCCTCGATCACCATGCTTCCGCCCTCGATGCGCAGCATGATCAGGTTGTTGCTGCCCTCTCGGGCGATCAGCGCGGCGCGGTCGATGCAGCGGCGGAAGGGGTCAAGCTCCACCTCCACGCGGGTAGCGAAGGCCTTGGGCAGAATCTGCCGGTACTGCACGTACTCGCCCTCGATGAGGATGACGTAGATTTCGGTGTTCTCCAGCTTGATGTGCAGCTTGTTGCCGCCGAAGGACAGCTGGGCAAAGGCCTCCTCGTCGTCGGAGAGCAGCTTTCCGATCTCGCCCACCGCGCGGCCCGGGATGATCGCGGAGAACCTCTCCAAAACATCCGAGCACTTCGCGCGCCGCAGCGCCAGTCGGTAGCCGTCCAGCGCAACCATCGTCACGTCGCCGCCGCCGATCTCCAAAAGGCAGCCGGTGAGCACCTCGCGCATGTCGTCCTGGGCGATGGCGAACTCCGTCTTTTGGATCATGTCGCGCAGCATGTCCTGGGGCAGCGAGATCTCCCGTTCATCGTCCATTTTGGGGAGCCTCGGGAACAGGTCCGCGTCCTGGCCGGAGATGTTCGTGCGCGAGGATGCGCTGCGGATGGTGAATACGAAGCGGTTGTCCATGCGGATGTCCACCGTATCATCCGGAAGTCGACGCACGATCTCGCTGAACAGCTTGCCCGGAACCACGCCCCGGCCCGGCTCGCTGATGTCCGCCGGAATCCGCGTGATGATGGTGATGCGCTCGTCCGAGCAGGTGAGCATCAGCTCCTCCATGTCCGTCTCAATTAAAACGCCCTCCAGAATCTGGTTGGTCGTGCGATTGGCCAGCGCTTTCGTCGCAATCTGAAGCGCTTCGATCAGCTTTGAAGTGGAGCAAGTGAACTGCATGTGGTTGGCCTCCTGTTCGCTGAAGAATTACAGTATAAATATTTAAGGTAGACGTAGAAGTAGGGCGGTGGATATTGTGGATAAACTCCCAAAACGCCTGTGCCGCAGCGCTTTTGGGCTCCTTTTTTATCAACAGCGCCCGTGGACTGCGGGTGGACAAGCCGGGTGGTTGTACACAGGGGCTACGCTTAGGGCTCCGCCCTAAGAACCCGCTTAAGGGCATGATGCCCTTAAGAAT
>CAMBWJ010000188.1 GCA_945871545.1 uncultured Clostridia bacterium
CATCCGGAATTACACCATCTGGAACAACGGCGACGAGCTGATCGGCTACTACGAATGCCCCGATCTGGATGCCGCCGAGCGCTACAAGGCCGCTCGCCCGGTCATGCAGCGCTGGAGTCGCTCCATGGAGGGAATCATGGAAATGGAGCGCAGCGCGAGCGGCGAGGTCGCCCGTTACGAATGCATCTTTGAGCTGAACTGAGATGCAAAGCGATGTGCAATGCAGGCAAAGCCTGTGAAATATGAATGAGGAGGAAACTTACATGAAGAAACTGCTTTCAATGGTACTGGTACTGGTGCTTGTGCTGTCGCTGGGCGCGGCGCTCGCCGAGGGACACACCATCGCCCTTGCGAACATCAACGAGAAGGGCGTATTCGGCAAGCTGGTCAAGATGGGCTTCGAGAACGCATGCGAGAGCCGCGGCTGGGAGCTGCTGTACGCGGACAACAACTCTGACGGTCAGACTGCCGTCTCCAACGCGGAGAGCCTGGCGCTTCGCGGCCCGGAATTCGTGGTCGACATGAACGTTGACGCCTCCGTGGGCCAGACCATCATGGACATCTTCGGCGCAGCGGACATCCCGGTGCTGGCCGTGGACATCGCCCTTCCCGGCGCGCCCTTCTTCGGCATCGACTCCGGCGCAATGGGCACCTTCAACGGCGAGTACATGGCCGAGTACATCAAGGCCAACTGGGATGGCGAGGTGGACTACTGCGTGCTGATCACCCAGATCGCCTCCGGCGACGAGGTCAACAAGCGCGTGCGCAACTGCGCCGTGGCGCTGGAGGACTGCGGCATCAAGGTCGGCGCCGTCGAGGAGATCGAGGGCCAGAACGACACCGCCGTCGCCCAGACCCGCTTCACCGACTTCCTGACCGCCCATCCGGACGCGCAGAAGATCGTGGTCTTCACCATCAACGAGAACACCGCCCAGGGCGCATACGCCGCCGCCGTGACCGCCAACCGCGAGTGGGATGTGCGCATCATGTCCGCCAACTGCGGCACCCAGTTCGTCGAGCCCATGTACGAGAGCGAGGGCAACATGTCCTGGGTCGCCACCTGCGCGAACTTCCCCGAGCTCTACGGTGAGCAGTGCTGCCAGCTGATCGAGCGCTACTTCGCGGGCGAGACCCTGGAGGGCAGCTACGCCTGCAACATGGTCGCCATCAACTGGGACAACATCGCCGAGTACTATCCGCTGGACAACCTCCCTTGGCCGGTCTCCGGCGCCCGCCCCGTTCGGCGGATGCCGGAGCGCTTTCCCGGCGCGCCACCAAATGCACAGGAGATGATTCATGGTGTCAGAACAGCATATCCAGACCAGGACCGGCAGGGACGTGGTTCTTGAGGCCAGCGGCATCTGCAAGTCCTTCCCCGGCGTCAAGGCGCTGACGGATGTGAGCATCACGCTCCACCGCGGCGAGGTTGTGGCGCTTCTGGGTGAAAACGGCGCGGGCAAGTCCACCCTCATCAAGGTGCTGTCCGGCATCTATCAGCCGGACGCCGGCGAGATTCGCATGGACGGACAGAGCGTGCGCTTCGGCCTTCCCCTTCAGGCCCGGGACGCGGGCATCGGCGTAATCCATCAGGAGCTGAATTACGTTCCCACCATATCCATCGCGGAAAACATCTTCATGGGCAAGCTGCCCAAAAAGCACGGCTTCGTGGACTACAAGACCATGTACGCCGAATCCAGCCGCATCCTGAAAAAGGTCGGCCTGGAGCTGGATCCCCGCATGCAGATCAGCGCCTGCGCCGTGGCGCAGAAGCAGCTGATCGAGATCGCGAAGGTGCTCTCCGCCGACGCGCGGGTGCTGATCTTGGACGAGCCCACCTCCGCGCTGAACGATGTGGAAACCAACTATCTCTTCAATCTGATCCGCCGCGCCTCCGAGGCCGGCATCGCCATCCTCTACATCTCGCACAAGCTGGAGGAGCTGTTTGCCATCGCAGATCGCGTGGTGGTGCTGCGCGACGGCTGCGTGACCGGCGAACTGAACATCCGCGAGACCAACAAGAGCGAGCTCATCGCCCGCATGGTGGGCCGTGAGCTGACCGACCTGTTCCCCAAGACCTCCAATCCCATCGGCGACGTGGCCCTCGAGGTGGATCATCTGACCACCGAGGCCTTCCAGAATGTGAGCTTCAAGACCCATCGCGGCGAAATCTTCGGCATCTACGGCCTGATGGGCTCCGGCCACCAGGAGATCGGCGCGGCCCTCTTCGGCCAGATCGACCACAGCGCCGGTAGCATCCGCGTGTGCGGAAAAGAGGTGCACATCCGCCAGCCCATGGACGCCATCAACAACGGCCTTGCCTACGTGCCCGCCGAGCGCAAGACGGAGGGCCTGGTGCTGAACCAGAGCGTGGAGGTCAACATCGCCTCCGCACGCTACTCCCGCGAGCGCCCCTTCTGGCTCAGGCGCAAAAAGGACGCCCAGAGCGCGCAGAAGTGGATCGAACAGCTGCGCATCAAGACGCCCTCCCGGGGCACCATCACCGAGTCCCTCTCCGGCGGCAACCAGCAGAAGGTCATTCTGGGCCGCTGGCTGGAGCTCTCTCCGGACGTCTTTATCCTGAATGAACCCACCCGCGGCATCGACGTGGGCTCCAAATCGGAAATCTACCGCATCTTGAACGATCTGTGCGCAGACGGCAAGTGCGTCATCATCATTACCTCGGAGATGCCGGAGCTGCTCTCCATGTCCGACGAAATTATGGTCATGTTCGAGGGCAGGGTGTCCGGCTACCTGAAGGGCTCGGAAGCAACCCAGGAAGACGTGGTCCGCCTGGCGATAGGAGGATAAGAGCATGAATGGCATCAAGAAAAAACTGGGAGGCATCTCCACGCTGTTCACGGTAATCGGAGCGCTGATCGTACTGATCGTATTCTTCACGATCTCCTCCCCCTACTTCTTCAGCGTCAAGAACTTTCTGAACATCGGCCTGTACGCGGCCATCGTGGGCTGCATCTCGTGCAGCGTGACCTTCGTCAACATCTCGGGCATGATCGACATCTCGGTCGGCTCACAGATCGCCGTGGTGGCCATGATCTGCGCCGTCGCATCCCGTGCGGGTGCGGCGTGGCCGCTGGTGGTGCTGGCCGGTCTGGCCGCGGGCATGCTCTGCGGCGCGATCAACGGCTTCTTCGTCACCGTGTTCAAGCTGAACCCCTTCATCACCACCATCGCCACCATGCAGACCCTGCGCGGCGTGGCCTACCTGATCTCCAACGGACAGAGCCTGCCCATCTCGGACAAGGCCTTCAACTTCCTCGGCCGCGGCTACGTGCTGGGACTTCCCCTGTCGCTGCTGATCATGCTGGTCGCCTACGTGATCTTCCACATCATCTCCAAGTACACCGTGTTTGGCCGCCAGGTGTACATGATCGGCGGCAACGCCCAGGCCAGCTTCCTGGCAGGCGTGAACGGCGTGCTGCTGGCAGCCCAGACCGGCTCCGGCATGCCCAACGCCGCCGCCAACTACAACATGACCGCCCTGTCCGCCGTCATCCTGGGCGGCGCGGCGCTCACCGGCGGCAAGGGCACGATCTTCGGCACCTTCCTCGGCTCCATGGTGCTGGCAGTTCTGCAGAACGGCATGACGCTGCTGAGCGTCGGCTCCTACTGGCAGGACATCATCATCGGCCTGGTGCTGATCTTCTCCGTGTCCATCGACGCCATCAAGGGTGGCTCCCTCAAGCGCAAGATCTGATTTTCGGCCCATCCGCACAACACAAGCCCGGAGGAACGTTCCGTTTCTTTCGGGCTTGTTGTTTCTTATTAACCGGAATACCTGCTATCTGTTTGCCATAACACATTGGGTACGGGATGGTTCGCGCACAACGCTGCGTTCGATGACATGATACTTTTGGTTGACTTTTCCCGGGGAAAAGTTTTATAATCTACTTAGTCACAAACATACAAACGAGAGGTTCCATATGGCACAGCATTTACCGCTCTCTGTCCGGGTTCCCATCGAACAGGACAATCCCAGCATCATCCGAAATGAAGCGCTCTGTATAAAGTGCGGCATGTGCAAGGAGGTCTGCACGCAGCAGATCGGCGTACATGGCACGTACAGCCTGGAGGAGACCGGCGGAAGGGCCATCTGCATCCACTGCGGCCAGTGTGCCAACGTCTGCCCGCCCGCCAGCATCACCGAGGTGTACGAATATCCTGCCGTCCGCGCAGCCGTGAAGGATCCGGACAAGGTGGTCATCGTCAGCACCTCCCCCTCCGTCCGCGCGGCGCTGGGCGAGGAATTCGGCATGCCCAAGGGTGCTTTCGTGCAGGGAAAGATGGTTGCCCTGCTGCGGGCGCTGGGCGCGGACTACGTGCTGGACACCAACTTTGCTGCCGACCTGACCATCATGGAGGAGGCCAGCGAGCTGATCCAGCGCATCACCACCGGGGACAAGCCCCTGCCCCAGTACACCAGCTGCTGCCCCGCATGGATCAAGTTTGCGGAGACCTACTACCCGGAGATTCTGCCCAACATCTCCAGCGCCAAGAGCCCCATCGGCATGCAAGGCCCCACCATCAAGACCTACTTTGCAAAGAAGATGGGCATTGACCCGGAGAAGATCGTCAACGTGGCCCTGACCCCCTGTGCTGCCAAGAAGTTTGAAATTCGCCGCTCCGAGATGAACGCGGCGGGCAAGAAGCTGGGAATCCCCACCATGCGGGACATGGATCAGGTCATCACCA
>CAMBWJ010000189.1 GCA_945871545.1 uncultured Clostridia bacterium
ACTTCACGCTGGACGAGATTCGCCCGACCTACAGGTTCAACGAGACCTGTCAGGGTACGGTTCCCCAGGCGCTGATGGCCTTCTTCGAGTCCACCGGCTTTGAGGACGCCATCCGCAATGCCATCTCCGTCGGCGGCGACAGCGACACCCTCGCCGCCATCACCGGCGGGGTCGCGCAGGCCTACTACGGCGTTCCCGGCGATCTGCACGATCAGGCGATTGAATACCTCGATCCCTCCCTGCTCGACGTCCTCCAGCGCTTCGAGGCCCGGTATCCGCAGTAATCTGCCGGAGGGAGCCGAACTCCCTCCGTCCCTTCCATTTTGAACGCAATTCTGCATATTCTCCCCGGATTTGACAGCCGCAATGTTATTTTTGCATGAATCCCCGTGTTTTTCTTGCGGATACACTTGCCTATAACAAGCAGACATGCTATAATCCTTTTGCAATTGAATAGCCATTATATGAAATTCATAGGAAATACGACGATCGTCGTGACCGAAGGAGTAAAACTCTCAGGTGTCCGCAAGGGTGAGGACTGTGAATGGATAAGACTTTGGAGACGCCCGCGAATGCGGGGGCCGAAGGGGCAAGCGCGAAGGCGTGAATCTCTCAGGCAAAAGGACAGAGTTGTATTCTTCTGATCGACGATCAGGGGTTTTTCTCGCGTCGCCAAAGCCATTGTCCGCAGGATGATGGCTGTTTTTTGGCGCAGGAAGGGCGCGGCTTGCGCCGCGTGCAACGATGGTGCTCCTTCCCAATACAAACGAGAAAGGTTGTTTTTACCCATGGACGCATTGCTCAAAGTCGTACAGACCATCAACCTCTACCTGTCGGATTACATCCTGATCGTGCTGCTGATCGGCTGCGGTCTCTACTTCTCCATCCGCACCCGATTCGTGCAGATCCGCTGCTTCGGCGAAGGCATGCGCCGCGTGTTCGGCAATCTCTCCCTGAATGGTAAAAAGCAAAAGAGCGGCCTCAGCTCCTTCCAGGCCCTGACCACCGCCATCGCGGCCCAGGTGGGCACCGGCAACATCGTCGGCGCGTGCGGCGCGATCCTCATCGGCGGCCCCGGCGCGATCTTCTGGATGTGGATCATCGCCTTCTTCGGCATGGCAACCATCTACGCCGAGGCGGTGCTGGCCCAGAAGACCCGCAAGGTGCACGCCGACGGCACCGTGGCTGGCGGCCCGGTGTACTACATCAAGACCGCCTTCAAGGGCAAGCTGGGCTCCTTCCTCGCGGGCTTCTTCTCCATCGCCATCATCCTGGCGCTGGGCTTCATGGGCTCGATGGTGCAGTCCAACTCCATCGGCGAGGCCTGCAACAATGCCTTCGGCATTCCCACCTGGGTCGTGGGCCTGGTTGTCTCGCTGGTCGCCGTGTTCATCTTCATCGGCGGCTTGCAGCGCATCGGCTCCGTCACCGAGAAGATCGTGCCCATCATGGCTACGCTCTATCTGATCGGCGGCCTGGTGGTGCTCATCGCCCGCATCAAGTACGTCCCGGAGACCATCGGCATGATCTTCAAGTACGCCTTCGTGCCCAACGCCATCATCGGCGGCGGCATCGGCTTTGCGCTGAAGCAGGCCATCAGCCAGGGCGTAAAGCGCGGCCTGTTCTCCAATGAGGCCGGCATGGGCTCCACGCCCCACGCCCACGCCATGGCGAACGTCAAGACCGCCCACGAACAGGGCGTGGTCGCCATGATCGGCGTGTTCATTGACACCTTCGTCGTACTGACCATCACCGCGCTGGTGGTGATCTCCACGCTGTACGCCGGCAACGGCATTCTGGCTGCAGGCGCTGCCGAGGGCGTATCCAAGACCAACATGGCCCAGCTCGCCTTCTCCTCCGTGTTCGGCGCCGGTCTGGGCAACGCCTTCGTGGCCATCTGCCTGCTGTTCTTCGCCTTCTCCACCATCGTCGGCTGGAACTTCTTCGGCCGCATCAACGTGCGCTACCTCTTCGGCAAGAAGGCCGACCTGCCCTACTCCGTGCTGGCCATCGCCTTCATCTTCCTCGGCTCCCTGCTCTCCAACGACCTGGTCTGGGAGCTGACCGATACCTTCAACCAGCTGATGGTCATTCCCAACGTGATGGCGCTGGTCGCCCTCTCCGGCCTGGTCGTCGCCGAGGTCAGAAATCGCAAGAAGGACTGATCCTCCCAGGCCGTCGGCCGCAGTTCCACCGCAGCGCGGTGCGCCGTCCCATGCTGCATCTGAGACGGCGCACCGCTTCGCAGACAAAGCCCGCTTCCGACGAGAGAAGCGGGCTTTGCGTGTCCTTTTATTCCTCCATGAGCATGCGCAGGATGGCCTCGGCGCTGGGCGGACAGCCCATGGCGCAGCGCTCCGCGCCCCGGCAGCAGCGTCCCACGCCGATGCCCGGCAGCTCCTGGCCGTCGAAGCCCTGGCCGATGCTGATGGGCGCGCCGAACGCGCGGCCCTCGCGCTCCTGATACTGGTAGAGCGCATGAATCAGGTTTCCGTAGCAGGCCGAGCAGGCGGACTTCTGCTTCACATTCCTGCCCAGACGCGCCGCCAGACCGGAGGGACGCTGGGGCGCGATGGCCACCTTGGGCTCGTTGAGGTAGATCAGATCGCCGTCCGCGATCTCACTGCTGCCCACACCCCATTCCTCCGCGTAGCCGATGTACTCCACGTCCCGCATGTCGATGCCCATCAGGCGGCAGCCCAGCGCGTCGAGCTGCACAGGATCGTGGCCCAGCATCATGCGGTTGGTGGGCACGGGATTGCCGCCCTCCTCGAAGTTCAAATCGCCGCAGATGTTGTCCACGATGGTCAGCGCGGGCTTCAGGGCCGCATTCAACGCCGCGATGGGCCGGTGCAAGCCCATGGTGTGGAAGTGCCGCTTCTCCGTATCCGGCAGGCAGCCCTTCATGTTCTTCAGCGCGCAGGTCATCACCGTCTGGCAGTGCCCCTTCAGCACGGGCAGGTTGATCAGATACCCGGCGTTCAGCGCGCGCTCGCAGATGCGGATCTGCCCCACGCGGGTCTTGACCGGGCGGGTGGAATCGCGCTTCAGATCGTACAGAGGCACGTTGTAGCGACGGCCGATTTCATTGTAGCCGCAGACCGCAAAGCCGCGCTCGGTGCGGTCGCCCACCCAGGCGCCCTCCATGATGGAGATGTCCCTGTGGCCGTGATCCTGCAGATACTCGATCACGCCCTCCAGGATCCCGGCGTGGGTGGTCGCGCCGTACTCCGGCTCCGCCGCAACCACGAGGTTGGGCTTCAGGGCCACCGAAGCGCCCTGGGGAATCTCCTCCGAGATGCGCGCGGCCTCCATCAGCTCCATTGTCATCTGCTTCGCGCGGTTTCCATAAACAATGTATATCTTCCGATCCATCATGGCGCTCCCTTTCCTCTTCCATCCGCAATCAGGCGTCACTCGTCCAATTGCGCATTGAGCAGACACAACCGGAACGAGGAGTCCAGATGCTTTTCAATGGCACTGTGCGCCTTTTGCGGATCTCCCGTTTTCAGTCCCTGCAAAATTGCGTTGTGCTCCACAATGGTGCTGTGGTTGCGCCCGAGCACATAGTCGTCCTTCAGGTACTGCGGCATGAAGATGTGCATGAAGCTGTCGTACTGCATATTGGTGGCCGAGAAGTCCATGTGATGCAGCAATGCAATGTGGAAATCGTAATCTGCTTCCCAGAACCTGCGCAGATCCACGCGGCTCTCACAGTTCAGCAGCGCAACCTGCGCCTCGTGGCATTGTTCCATGTGCGCAAGGGTGGCCTGCGCCTCGTCGGTCGCGATGTTTTTTGCCAGATGCTCGCCGCAGTAGCACTCGATCATCATGCGCACATGATAGGCCTCCTGCGTCTCCTTCCTGCTCGGCTTGTGCAGCATGAAGCCCTTGTTCGGAAGGATGTCGATGTAGCGCTCCCTGCTCAGGCGGTTCAGCGCATCGCGAATGGGCGTGCGGGAGAT
The DNA here is from genome assembly GCA_945871545.1 of uncultured Clostridia bacterium. Next base: position 3,966 of record CAMBWJ010000189.1, read on the forward strand.
GGACAGCTCGCGTGCAAGCCGGGTTTCGCTGTAAATCATGCCAAACTCCAGCTCCCGACTGTAAACTTTCTCACGAATATATTCGTATGCGATATTTTGCAAAGGCTTGTAATCCGCCATATTTATCTGCTTCCCTATACAAAAATTTCTTTAGATTATAGCACGCTTCCCCACGGCCAACAATTCGCATTCGTCACAAAAAACGAAAAACTTTCTGTAAACTGCAAAAACGATCCAGTTTCTGACCCGAACCGCCGCCCGGAGACGCCGCAGTCTCCGGGCAGCGCTTATCATTTCTGACTCCGTCCTCAGGCGTTGTACTGGCCGGCGGCGGTATCTCCGCCCTCGCCCGTCCAGTTGGTGTGGAAGAATTCGCCGCGGGGACGATCCACGCGCTCATAGGTGTGCGCACCGAAGTAGTCGCGCTGTGCCTGCAGCAGGTTCGCGGGGAGCCGTGCGCAGCGATAGCCGTCGTAGTAGCTCAGCGCCGAGGAGAAGGCCGGAATCGGAATGCCGTTCACCATCGCCGCCGCGCAGACCTCGCGCCAGCCCTTCTGGGCCTTCTGAAGCTCGCCGGAGAAGAAGGGATCCAGCATCAGGTTCACCAGCTCGCCATCCTTCTCGAAGGCTTCCTTGATCTTGCCGAGGAACACCGAGCGGATGATGCAGCCGCCGCGCCACATCAGCGCAATGCCGCCGTAGTTCAGCTTCC
>CAMBWJ010000190.1 GCA_945871545.1 uncultured Clostridia bacterium
AACGGCCTGTCCTACAAGTACTATCAGCCCGCCAATGGCGATCAGGCCACCGATGATGACCGCTATGACGCCATGAAGGCCGCTGTCGAGGGCGGCGCGAAGGTCGTCGTGTGCGCCGGCTTCATGCAGGAGGCTGCGCTGACCAAGGCTGCCACCGAGTATCCGGATGCGAAGTTCATCTTCATCGACGGCTACCCGATCGGCCTGGACAATGTCGCTCCCATCGCCTTCAAGGAGGAGCAGAGCGGCTACTTCGCCGGCTACGCGGTCGTCATGGACGGCTTCACCAAGCTGGGCTTCTGCGGCGGCGGCGGCGGAACCAACCCGGCATGCTGCCGCTACGGCTACGGCTTCGCGCAGGGCGCTGAGGCTGCCGCAGCTGAGCTGGGCATCGAGGTTGAGCTGAAGTACTCCTGGCAGTACGGCGCTTCCTTCTCCGCATCTCCCGAGCTGCAGACCATGGCCAAGGGCTGGTATGAGACCGGCACCGAGATCATCTTCGCCTGCGGCGGCTCCATGTTCGCTTCCATCACCGCGGCTGCTGCCGAGAACGATGGCTTCGTGGTCGGCGTTGACGTTGACCAGTCCTTCGATTCCGACACCGTCGTGACCTCCGCGCTGAAGGGCCTGAGCAACGCCACCGCATGGGCGATTGCCAAGTGCTACGATGGCAGCTTCGCCGAGATCGGCGGCGTTCCCACCAGCCTGGGCGCGAACGACGATGCAGTTGGCCTGCCCACCGAGACCTGGTCCTTCGAGACCTACACCGTCGAGCAGTATGAGGCTGCCATGGAAGCCATGAAGGCTGGCGAGCTGGTCGTTGACGATCAGGCTCCCACCGAGGGCGGCATCGCCGACGTCGCGTTCGAGCACGTCGTGATCGACTACGTCTGATCCATACCGAAGCTGCGGCCTCGCCGCGCAAGGGTAACGAAGGCCCGTCCCCATTCCGGGGACGGGCCTTGTTCTGCCGTTCGGACTGCATTGAACTGACATAAATATGGCGAAGGATGCCCGAACCGACAAATCTCCGTGCGGTTCGGGCATCCCTATGGCAGTCTGCCGGTGCGATTGGAATGGACGCTGCGTCCGGGCCGGATTATGTTCAGCGGAGGTTCACATGGCAGCGGGGCGCGCCGTTCAGCAGGGCGGTAACCACGTTTTCCGCAGTCTTTTTCTGCAGCTCGAGGCCGGCTTCAACGCTGTTCCAGGAGAAGTGGGGCGTGAGGCAGACGTTGGGATTGTGCAGATAGGGAGATGCGGCGAAATCCTCACCACTGATTACATCCAGGCCGGCGAACGCAACCTTGCCGCTTTCGAGCGCCGCGGTCAGCGCCTCGTCATCGATGATCGGTCCGCGGGCGGTATTGACGATCACGACGCCGTCCTTCGCTGCGGCGAGCACATCCGCGTCAATCATGCCTCTGGTGGAGGCCATGAGGGGCACGTGAATGGAGATCGCGTCGGCCTCGGCGACGGCTGCCTTCAGATCGTCGATGAAAGCGACGTCGGGATATGCGCTGCGGTCGGTGAAGTAGGGGTCGAAGGCCACGATCCTTCCGAAGAACGGGCGCATCTTTGCGTACAGATCGCGGGCGATGTTGCCGAAGCCCAGCAGGCAGAGCGTCGCATTTTTAATGCGGCGAAGCGGCTGGATGCGCTGCATTGTAAAGCTTCCGTCCAGCAGCAGATCGCGCGCATAGGAAACCTTGCGCATGGCGTTCAGCAGGTGCGCGGCGGCGGTATTCGCAACCTCGTCAATGCAGTAATCCGGAACGTTGGCGACATAGATGCCCCTTTCGGTGGCCGCATCCACATCGATGTTGTCGACGCCGATGGCATAGCGCGCAATGACCTTGCACTTCGTCATCGCAGCGATGACGTCCTTCGTGACCTTGGCAAACTGCACGACCAGCGCGTCGCAGTCGACGATGTGGGGGATCAGCTGATCCGGCTCAAAGATGCCGCCGGGCGCGACCTTCGTCAGATCCACGATCTCCACGTCGTCGCCCAGGCGGGCGTAGACGGCATTTTCCTGATCCTGGTTGGCATAATAGTAGTCGGAGATGACGATTTTGAACTTACTCATGGAAGATGCCTGCTTTCTTGGCGATTTCGAGCACGCCGTCGATGCTGAGCTTATCGATGGCGGTCGTTTCGCAGATGGAGTGAACTTCAGCGCCGGGGAGGTTCTGTCGCACGACGTACTCGTACAGCCGGCAGCGCCCCGGGAGGCCGATAAAGATGAAGCGCTGTTTGAAAACCGGATCGAAGCGATCCAGACCACCGATGGACATCATGTCCTCCGCCGCGATCAGGGCCTCATAGAAGTGCTTGCGCTGGTACCATTTGGTGTCCAGCAGCACATCCAGGAAGCGGGGGAGCATCATGCAGCGGAGGATGCCGCCGTCACGGATCCAGTCCGCCGCCGTGGAAACGATGTGCGGATCGAAGTAATCCTCGGGCTCGGGTTCATCCCCCTCCTGCGGTTCGACGGACTTGCCCACGAAGGTCTGCTTCAGGATCGCCTCATGCACCTGTCCGCTGGTGGTGGTCAGGCTGCCCAGAATCTCACCCTTCGCATTGATGGGAATGAACTTTGTGTGCGAGGAGAGAACCACGACGGTTGCCGGAAGCTGAACCTTCTGTTCGCGCATCAGGCCAACCATCTGCGCTTCTTCGCCGCGCATGAAATCCAGCTCGCCGACGAGCGCGAAGGGATCCTCCACGACGGCGGGCATGGCGTTTTTGATGCCGCGGACGAAGTAGACCGGAATGTCGAAATCGGTGAGGTGAACATTCTCGACCTTCGTCAGATTTGCCGCGAGCGTGTTCGCATCGCAGGGTGCAGAGAGGTGGGGAATCTCACACAGGCCGATCTCGGAGGTGATCATGCCGGAGGAGAGGATCGCCTTGAACTGATGCGGGTCGATGCCGGAGGCTTTAATGGCCTCCGTGACGGCCTCGCGCAGGCCGTCCTCCAGGCATTTGCGCGAACCTGTCATGGAAGTGTTGCGCACGCCGACGTGGCGGGTGGCCTTGGAAATGATGCTTCCCCTGTCATCCACAACATAAACGCGGGAATTCGTTGTCCCGCAATCGATGGTAATAAAATACATAGCTAACCTCATTGCAGCGCGGGCGATTTCGGATCGCGCAGACCGTGCAGTTCCATTTTTATTCAGAAGATCAGAATTCCGCCACCATGGAGATGGGCGCGGCCTCAAGTCCCGTGAAGCGCACGGGGAAGGCGTAGATGGCCTTGGGCTGACCGCCATGCTCAAACAGCTTCTTGGTGTTCACGTCCTCAAAGATCAGCAGCGTGCGCTCCGGATGCTCCGCGCCGGTATCCAGAATGGCGTGATGCGCGGGATAGCCCTCGGCGCCTCCGGTCACGGCGCTGTCCACGCTCAGCACATCCATGGCGATGGCCTTCAGCTGCGGGAAGCCTTTGCGCAGGTACTCCGCGGCGTCAACGCCCCAGCAGGGGAAATCATCGATGAAGGCGGAGGGCCTGGAAGCGCGCAGATCCGCATAGCCGGTGTAGACGAGCAGGATGTCGCTCTCCTTCAGCTGTGCCTCATAGGGCTTCAGATCCTCAACGTGGATGCGTCCGCCCTTCTCCTTCGGGATCTTTACGCAGAGCGGCGCGCGATACATGAAATCCTCGATCGGAATCTGATCGATGGATTTCCCGTCGGGGTTGAAGTGCAGCGGCGCGTCCACGTGCGTTCCGTTGTGCATGTGGTGGGTGATGGTGGAGCAGTTGTTGATGTCGCCGCGCTTTGTGCTGGCGTCCAGCACAAAGGAAGTGAGCGGATTGGTGGGCCACTTCGGCTGATCCACGCCAAAGGGATAGCTGAGTTCAAGAAGCATAGCAGAACCTCCTTATCGTTCAAATGTTTCCCTGTTGATCCAGAGGCCGATTGCGGGATTCGGGATGAAGTAGATCTCATCGCCGTCGGGCATGGTCTGATAGCCGGGGGACAGGCGGTCGGGATTGTACAGGCGGAGCGCCTCCTCGATGTCCATGGCATTGTAGCCGATGCCCTTGACCGGCTCGACCATATCCCTTGCAACGGCATAGGTAATCCTGAAGCGGCCGTCCACGCTGCTGTGGATGATGTGGGCGGAGACGCTCTGCATATTGCGCAGATCCTCGCAGGCGGGATCCTTCAGATGCGCAAGCACCTTCGCGCTGCCGCAATAGCCGTATTTCCGCAGCAGCTGATCGATCACGCTGTCCTCGCCGAAGGTCTGCACGCCGGGGGCGAGGATGATCAGCTCGCCGCCGTCCGCCATGGCCTTCCGCGTGCGGTAGATGGCCTTGTTGCCGACCCAGGTGCTGCGGAATTCGAGCGGATCCAGATATGCCACGCACTTGCGAATGCCGGTGTCCACAAAGGTGACGTTGGTGCGAAGGGCGAGCGCAACCGCCGCCTCAAAGGTGTCCCTGTCCTCGCCGATGAACAGGCCGTGGGTGTGGATGGCTCCTTCCGAGGCGGTGCACACGGTCTGTACAAACAGGATTTTGCGGTCGGAGAGGAAGTGCTCCAGCGCATAGTCATAGAGAGCGCGCACGTGCGTGTGATCTCTGACGATGATGCGCTCCAGCCCGTAGATGGCGCACAGCAGGTGGGATTTGTTGATCATATCGCTGCCG
>CAMBWJ010000191.1 GCA_945871545.1 uncultured Clostridia bacterium
ATGTAGGGGAAGAAGACGACCTTGTAGGGCATCTTCAGAACGCCGGTGACGTTGGTCATCTTCATGATCGCCTTGAAGCTGGGCGAAATCGTGAGCGCCAGCAGCACGATCATGGCCGCGTAGCACACCAGCTTGCTGATCAGCTTGCCAATGTTGGGCAGCTTGTCGTAGACCAGGGAAAAGACCACATGCTCGTCGGCGGACAGCGCGCGGCCGGTGCCGAAGTACATGCAGAACATGTAGCCGAGGATGGATACCTCATTGGACCAGCCAATGGAGGTCTTGAAGAAGTAGCGTGCGATGATCTGCGCCATGAAGACAACGAAGATCACAAGGAAGGAGATTGAGGTGACGCCCTCGGAGAAGACGTCAATCGCGGACTTGAGTCCCCGCTCCTTCATCGTGGGAATCGTGAACAGAATGGCGGCAAGGAGAAAGCACACGCCGATGATAACAAGAGTTCCTGTTGTCAAACCGTTCCCCTCCTATTCGTGACAAAGGAGATGAACCCTGTACAGGGTTCATCTCTTCAGCCGTTGCGCGCTGCTTATTCGGCCAGAGCCTGGACAGCGTTGTAGACGTCCATGTTCCAGGTCGCAGTCTGCTCGGGATGATCGGCGTAGTACTGCTGAACGTTGGCGCGGAACTCGGCGACGTCGGGATAGGTGATGGTGCAGCCGAAGCCTTCCAGGGTCTCGATTGCAGAAGCCTCGGACTCGATGCGCAGCTCGTCGTTGGTCGCCTTGGCATAGGTCATGGCGTCCTTGACAGCGGCCTGCTGGGCCTCGGTCAGGGTGTTCCAGGTGTCGCCGTTGATGCAGGGGATGATGGAGTCAACGACGTGGTTGGTGATGGCGATGTAGGGCGCAACCTCGTAGAACTTCGCGGAGATGTCGGAGGGCAGCGGGTTGTCCTGTGCGTCGCAGGCGCCGGTGCTCAGAGCGGTGTACAGCTCGGAGAAGGCGATGGAGGTGGGCTCGGCGCCCAGAGCGCGGCCCAGGTTCTGCCAGGCTTCGGAGCCGGGCATGCGCAGCATCACGCCAGCCATGTCGGCATAGGAGTTGATCTCCTTGGCGCGGGTGTTGATGCAGCGGGAGCCCAGATACATTGCGCACATGGGAACCAGACCGGTCTTCTCCTGGATCTCAGCGAAGATCTGCGTACCGATCTCGGAGTTGTTCAGGGTGTTGGTCATGTGCTCGTAGTCGGCCCAGAAGTAGCCGGAGTTCACCATGGCCATCCACTCCAGGCCAGCCTGGGTGGACAGGGTGGGGAAGCTGATGTAGGCGATGTCCATGCCGCCCATCATGGAGCCGGTCTTCAGGTCGTCCAGCTCGCCCTCGGAGGAGGAGCCGGTGCCGTCAGCGTAGACATTGCACTTCACGGAGCCGCCGGACAGAGCCTCAACAGCCTCCTGGAAGGTGTACATTGCGGTGGTGTGGGAGTCGCCGGTGACGGAGACGGAGGTGAAGTAGAGGGTGAAGGGTGCATCGCCGGAGGCGTCGTAATCGGAAGACTTCTCATAAGTCTCGGCAACGCCGACGGAGGCAACGGCCAGCAGCATCACTGCGGCCATCAGGATGGCAAGAAACTTTTTCATGTGTGGTTCCTCCTTACAATTTTATCACTGAATAGCCTTGCGGCTATTATGATCAACCGAAGAAATGCTTGATGTAGCGCTGCTCGATGTTGTAGAACTGGTCGATCTCCAGCTTCTTGCTGCCGGTGAGCAGGGCGGCGTCCTTGGTGCGGGTCATCAGATCCATGGGAACGCCCATCAGGTTCATGTGGTACTTGCAGTTCACGGGATACACCTGGCACTCGACCATGGAGGCCGCGCCGATGAAGTCCATCAGCTGCTCTGCGCGCTCGGGCTCCTTCTCGTAGTTGTCCACCAGCCAGGCGTACAGGGACGCATGGAAGTTGGCCATGACTCCGCTGTAGCCGGAGCAGCCCATGCGCAGGCTCTCCAGCAGAGTGGCGGCGTTGGCGTTGAAGATCTTGAGCCCGGTGCCCTTGATCGCATCGCACTTGGCCTTGATCTGAGAAAGGTCGCAGCAGGTGTCCTTCAGGAAGGCGAACTTGCCGGTCTCGGCGATCCACTTGAGCAGATCGGCGCTCAGCACGCGCTTGTAGGGATGGGGGCACTCGTACACGCCGAAGGAATCGGCCTCGATGTGGTTGATGAGGTACTCGATGCTCTTCTTAGCGACGTCCTCGCTCTCGCCTTCGCGGGCGAACTGGTTGGAGATGAACACGTAGGAATCCGCGCCCGCGTCCACGATGGCCTGGGCCTCGGCGATCTGATCCTCAACATTCTCCGCGACGTGGCCGGACACCACAACGCCCATGTGCTTGGGCGTATTGTCGATCACGAACTTGGCCAGGTCGTATCTCTCCTGCTTGGACAGGTAGAACATCTCGCTGGACTGGCAGACCGCAAAGATGCCGGTCACGCCTTCCTTGTCGTACCAGTCGATGATCTTCTGCACGCCTTCCCAGTCGATCTTGTTGTCCGCAGTAAAAGGCGTGATCATTACCGGCCAGACGCCGTTCTTGATGGTCTTCATAATATTTTTCCCCCTCCTCTAGCTATGCGAAAAAAGTATGCAGAAAATACCCGAAAAATTTTTCGTAGATTCTTGCAAATACTCCTATAATTAAATATAATGATTTTACAGGAAAATAGCATTCAATTTTGTATTCAGTACGAATTTATACTTTTCATGTTGCGGAGGTTAACGACTATGGAGCGCGCACACATACCGCAGATTTCACCCATCGAGCTGAACGATCCCTTCAAGTGGACGAAGGAGCACAAGCTCATTCCGCGCAGCATGCACGGCGTCAGCGGCCTGGGAAACATCACCCACAGCACGCTTCTCTACACCTCTCCGGCCACGGCCTACCACTACCACCGCGACACCATGGAGATCTTCTGCGTAGTGAAGGGCCGGCGGGAGTGCAGCATCTACACCGGCGAGAAGGCCGTCAGCTTTGAATTCACCGGCAGCGAGGCGCTGATCGTCTTTCCCAACGAGCCGCACGTCACCGGCAGCAACGGCATCGACCCCTGCGACCTGTACGCCCTGCAGTTCAACCTCTCCGAGACGGAAAACTTCCTCGGTCTGAACGCAGAGAACAGCCGCAGACTGTGCGGCGCGCTGCTGGGGCTGGAGCACCGCCATCTGACCATGACGCCCATCGCCTTCTCCCTGATCAAGTGCGCCTTCGACCGCTTCTGCGAGATGACGCCGGAGAGCTGCTGCGAGGGCGCGGCCTTCCTGGTCAGCTTCCTGTGCACGCTGCTGCATCTGCCGCCCGTGGACAGCGCGCCCGTCGAGGCCCCCAACGACCGCATCCTGCGGGTGGTGGACTACATCGCCGAGAACATCTCCCAGCCGATGACGCTCAAGGAGCTGGCGGACTACGCGGGCTACTCGCTCTCCCGCTTCAAGGCGCTCTTCCGCGAGGTCACGGGCCAGACCCCGGCACAGTACATCGCCATGCACAAGGTGGAGCAGGCCAAGGAGCTGCTGCGCGACCCGGACAGGAGCATCACGGACATCGCCTACGACCTGGGCTGGTCCTCCAGCAACTACTTCTGCGCCGTGTTCAAGAAGTACACCAACATCAGTCCCCTGAACTACCGCAAGCTGCGCATGCAGCAGAGCGAGGATGAAAAGTGAACGGCCTCAGCCCTGCGCGGAGCCGTCCTCCCCTTCCCGGGTCTGCCGCTCGTCCTCCTCTTTGTCCACGGCGTACATCATGGCGTACCAGAGCTGCTTCTTCTGGTCCAGAAAGAGATTCGGCGATCCCTCCTTCGCCTTCTTCTTGCGGTGGGCGACAACAGCGCTCAGCGCCTCTGCAAAAAATCCGTCCTTTTTCATCGCGCGCCTCCAATCCGGCTTGACATTGTCAAGCGCAGGAAATACAATTGACTTATCGGACATCGAAGGAAATCAGGTGAATAACATGCGTATCCTCATTGCGGTCGTCGCGGACATCTTCATCGCCGGCATCTCGCTGTTCGCAGCGAGCGAGATCTTCGGCCTCAAACGCTACAACAGCTTCACCGTGCCCTACACGGACAAGATGATCTCCCTGGGGATCATCGAGCCCGACAAGCGGGACGCCGTCCTGCGGGAGGACCGGATGAACCACCTCGCCGGCATCGCCATCTCGGTGCTGGTCTGCGTGCTGATGGCGCGCTTCCTGGCCTGGCCCAGCGGGCTGATCGTGTTTGTCCTGGTTCTCGCCGCATCCTTCCTCTTCACCCACCCGGACATGAACGAGACCGAGGCCACCCGGGAGGGCTACTTCCGCATGCACAAGGCCAGCATGCATCCCCAGCGCTACGCCGCCTTCGCACAGTCCCTGCGGACGGATGAACCCCACAAGGATGAATGACGATCCCCCGATTGCCGCTTTCGCACCTGCGCAGGCGGCAATCTTCGCTTCCGCTTGATGATCTGTACATGATTATAGCATGCTCCGCCGCGATGGTGCAAGCGGAAATAACTGCACATCGCGCACAGACGGATGGGCGGCGTGCTTTGCATTTGCCTTGCTTTCATCGCCGCACGCCCCGTTTGCCCACGAAAGCGCAGTTCAGCATGGACGACGTGCCCGCCGGTCTGCGCTATCAATTGAATTGA
>CAMBWJ010000192.1 GCA_945871545.1 uncultured Clostridia bacterium
ATCTGGGAGGGATAGACGTTGTAGCCGCTGGTGACGATCATGCGCTTGATGCGCTGGCGGAAGTAGATGTAGCCGTCCTTGTCCATCACACCCAGGTCGCCGGTGTGCACCCAGGTGAGGCCGTCGGCGTGCTTGCGCAGGGTGTCCGCAGTCTCCTGGGGGTGGTTGACGTACTCCATCATCACCGTGGGGCCCGCCAGGCAGATCTCGCCCTCCTGACCGTAGGGCACCTCGATCTCGGTGCCGGGCATCACGATCTTGTAGTAGGTGTCCGGGAAGGGGATGCCGATGGATCCTTCGCGGGCCAGTCCCGACGGGGTCAGGCAGCTGGCGGTGACGCACTCGGTGGTACCGTAGCCCTCGCGCACCTCGATGGTGGCCTTGTGATCCTTCAGGAAGGCGTCGATGCGCTTCTTCAGCTCGACCGGCAGGGAATCGCCACCGGAGAACATGCCCTTCAGGCAGCTCAAATCCAGATCGTCCAGGCCGTCCAGACGCAGCAGCGCCTCGTACAGCGTGGGCACGCCGGCGATGAAGTTCGGCTTGTGCTTGCGCAGCAGCTCCGCGTAGGTCTGGGGCGTGAAGCGCGGCACCAGCACGCAGCGGCCGCCGTTGACCAACATGGAGTGGATGCTCACGCCCAGGCCGAAGCCGTGGAACATGGGCATGATGGAGAGCATCTTGTCGCCGACGGAAAAGATCGGGTTTGTTGCGATGATCTGCGCGCCCAGGGCGTTGAAATTGAGGTTGGAGAGCAGGATGCCCTTGGTCACGCCGGTGGTGCCGCCGCTGTAGAGGATGACGGCGGGCTGTTCGCCCACGCGCTTCACGCGGGGATCGCCGGTGAAGCTCTTGCCGTTGGCAATGAACTGCTTCCAGGTGATGTAATCCCCATCCTCGGGGAGCTTCGGCACCTTCTTGCCCTCGGTCAGCGCGTAGCCCAGCTTCATCACCGGGTTCAGCGCGTCCTTGATGCTGGCGACGATCAGCGTCTTGAGCGCGGGAGTGTTCTGACGGATGTTGGCGAATTTGCCGTAGAACTGATCCAGCGTCAGCGCAGCCACGGACTTGGAGTCGTTGAGGTAGAACTCGATCTCGCCCTCGGCGGACAGCGGATGGATCATGTTGGCGATGGCGCCCACCATGTTGATGGCGTAGAACATGGACACCGCCTGCGGACAGTTGGGCATGGCGATGGTTACGCGGTCGTTCTCCTTCACACCGGCGGCGCGCAGCGCCCGTGCGCAGGCGTGGATCTCCTCCACGCACCTGCGGTAGTTGGTGTGGCTGCCCATGAAGTCATAGGCGATGACGTTGGGGTATTTCTCCGCGATGATCTCCACGGCCTCGCACATGCTGCCCTCGAAGTAGTCCAGCTGTGCGGGAATGCCGTTCATGAAGGGCATCCACGGGGTCTTTACGTTTTGCGGCTTCGGGATAATCACAGGTCTACCTCCTCGTCGGCGGGACGGTCCAGGAGCTCCGGATGCTCCATGATGTGCTTGAACAGCGCAATGCTCTTCGCGTAGTAGTAGCCGTCGGCGATGCGCTCGTCCAGCGTCACGCCAACGTGCAGAATCTCGTGCATCACGTAGCTGCCATCCTCGGCAAATACCGGTTCCTTGTGCTTCTGGCCGATGACGACGAACAGCGAGTTCGTGCCCCAGTTGCTCAGGTGATGGTAGGCTGCGTTGAGCTTGATGGAACCCAGGTTGGAGATGAAGATCGAGGCGTAGTTCGGGTCGGTCCTGATCAGATCGTAGGGCACCTTGCCGAAGAAGTCCAGGCGGCGCAGTATGTACACCACCGGGCGCAGGATAAAGCGCGGCAGCTTCATGAAGAAGGCCATGCCCTTGGTGGAATTGTCCACCTTGTCGCTGCGGCGGCACTCGAAGATCTCCTTCATGATCTCCTCGTGGAAGGAGTCCAGCGTGGTCTCCGGGCCGAACTTCTTGAAGGCCAGGGCCTCCTCGCCGTGATCCTCGAACTGCTTCTTCACCACGAAGGCCAGGGACAGCTCGTCGCGCTTGTAGAGCCGCATGCCCTGGATGAAGTAGTTCATCTTCGGGCGCAGCGTCACCGTCTTGATCAGCGCGCAGGCCACGCAGTGGAAGATGGTGTAGCGGTGCGCATGGTCAAGCTTCGCGTTCTTCTTCTCCAGAAACGCGTTCAGCGCCGTCAGATCCACGGTCTCCTCGATGAAGGCCTCGTTGTCCGCCCGGTGCGGGTAAAGATAGGGCATGAAGCCGTGCATGGGATCCGCGTCCCGCACCAGCGTCGCGTCAAAGCGATCCCCGATCCGCTTTTTCTTCTTCTCCACTGTATCTCTTCCTTCCTCAGGTTCCGTTCAATCCTTTACTAGAGTATATTATCACAAAGCAAAAAAAATATCCATCATTTTGCGCACTTTCCGAAAGATTTCCTTCAAATTTATCCTGTTTTTTACGCTTCTAATACGCTTCTAAGGCTTTGTTTCCCCTTTTTTGCAACTCATTTGATTTTCGGATTCATTTTTATCGACCTTTCCATGAGCTGATCTGGTTTTTAAAACCAGATGCTTCCTCATTCTGCGCACACCTGTCTGCAATGTAAAAACATTGTAATTCCGTATGATTGCCGAAAATCCTTCGGAATTGCCCTTGACAGGCCAAAAATGTTATGTTAAAATACGCCCATATTCGTTGACGGGAAGAAGTAACCAATCCTGTGCTGCACAGAGAGCGTCCGGCAAGGTGGAAGGGCGCGAGGCGGGATGGTGAAGGCCCCCCTGAGAAGCGCACCGAAGCGATGGTGGTAGGCTGCGCTGGGTCCGCCCATTACAGCGGCGAGCAGAGATTCGTCTGTTCACGAGGCCCGCACTGCGAGGTGCGGGTGAAATAAGGTGGTACCGCGAAGCAGCGCTTCGCCCTTATGCGTAACATGGGGGCGGGGCGCTTTTTGTGTCCCGCCGGGGGATTCAGACAATAGCAAGGGGGATATTGCACATGAAAAAGACCCGGTTTCTGAGGATTCTGACCATCGCGCTGGCCCTGATCGTCATCTGCGGCTGCGCCCTGGCGGAGGGCAGCTTCGTCGACAAGGTGGAGTCCGTCAACAACGCCATCAACAGCTTCGCCTGGGGCCCGATCATGCTGGTTCTGCTGGTGGGCACCGGCATCTACATCACCATCCGCATTGGCTTCCTTCAGGTGCGCAAGTTCGGCTACATCATGCGCAACACCATCGGCAGCATCTTCAAGAAGAAGAACAAGGACAACGGCAAGAACCTGACCCCCTTCCAGGCGGTGACCACCGCACTGGCGGGCACCGTGGGCACCGGCAACATCGCCGGCGTGACGGGCGCGATCTTCGTCGGCGGCCCGGGCGCGGTGTTCTGGATGTGGGTTTCGGCCTTCTTCGGCATGTGCACCAAGTACGCCGAGATCGCCCTGGCCATGAAGTACCGCGAGAAGGATGAGAACGGCGCCTACCACGGCGGCCCCATGTACTACATCCGCAACGGTCTGGGCAAGAGCTGGACCTGGCTTGCCGTGATCTTCGCCATCCTGGGCGGTCTGGCCTGCTTCGGCATCGGCAACATCGCACAGTCCAGCGAGATCGCCGGCGCGCTCAACGGCCTGTTCGGCATGAAGCCGCTGGTTTCCGGCATCATTCTGGCGATCATCGTGGCCATCGTGGTCATCGGCGGCGTGAAGCGCATCGGTCAGGTGACCTCCTATCTGGTGCCCTTCATGTCCATCTTCTACATCCTGTGCGGCGTCGTGGTCATCATCATGCGCATCGGCGACATCCCCGGCGTGCTTGGCTCCATCTTCGCCAACGCCTTCTCCTTCAGGTCCATCGGCGGCGGCATCTTCGGCTACGTCATCATGAACGCCATGCGTCAGGGCTTCGCCCGCGGCGTGTTCTCCAATGAGGCCGGCCTCGGCTCCGCGCCCATCGCCCACGCGGCTTCCTCCACCGAGGAGCCCGTGGAGCAGGCCATGTGGGGCGTGTTCGAGGTGTTCATCGACACCATCATCATCTGCACCATCACCGCGCTGACCGTGCTTGTCTCCGGCGTGCTTGGCACCGAGGGCGGTCTGGCCGCCTTCTCCTCCAAGGGTGCGGCGGCGGTCGCGGCCTTCAACACCATCCTGCCCGGCACCATCGGCGGCACCATCATCCAGATCAGCCTGCTGTTCTTCGCCCTGTCCACCATCCTGGGCTGGAGCTACTACGGCGAGAGCTGCTGGGCCTACCTGAGCAAGAACAACAAGATCGTCAACTACATCTTCAAGGTCGTGTTCATCCTGGTGTGCATCGTGGGCGCAACCGGCTCCGGCACGCTGATGTGGGACATCTCCGACACCCTCAACGGCCTGATGGCGCTGCCGAACCTGATCGCGCTGCTGCCGCTGACCGGCGTGGTCGTCAAGCTGACAAAGGACTACTTCGACCGCAAGCAGCCCGACCTGCGCAAATCATGTGGACGGGGGAGCAAGCTCCCCCGCCACGACCACCCCTACCAGTTTTTGCTTGAATTGCAGGCAATTCTGGTCGCAAAAACTGCAAAGTAGCGATTTTTCTTCCTGAAAATAAATTTTCATTCAGAAAAATCAGCTGCGGGATCGCCGTACATGCCGCCGACCCCGATTATTGCGCGAAAGGGCTGCG
>CAMBWJ010000193.1 GCA_945871545.1 uncultured Clostridia bacterium
GGAAGTAGTCGGACTGGGAGGGCTGGATGCCGCCGAGGCCCGGGCCGCCGCGCTGCACGTTGATCACCAGCGCGGGCAGATCTGCGCCGGCGATGTAGGACAGGCCCTCCGCCTTCAGGGAGATTCCCGGGCTGGAGGAGGAGGTCATGGCGCGGTGTCCGGTAGATGCGGCGCCGTAGACCATGTTGATGGCGGCGATTTCGCTCTCTGCCTGCAGGAAGGTGCCGCCGATCTTGGGCATGCGCTTGGCCATGTAGGCGGCAATCTCCGTCTGGGGCGTGATGGGATATCCGAAATAGTGGCGGCAGCCGGCCTGAATCGCAGCTTCGGCGATGGCCTCGTTGCCCTTCATCAAAACCTTTTCAGCCATGTTGTCACCTTACCTTTCCACTTGAATGACGCAGTCCGGGCACATGATTGCGCAGGACGCACAGCCGATGCAGGCCTCCGGGTCGGTCAGCTCCGACGGATGGTGGCCCTTCTGGTTGATCTTGTCCTTGGCAATGGCGAGCAGTCCCTTGGGACAGGCGTTTACGCAGAGGCCGCAGCCCTTGCAGCGGTCGATCTGGAATGTCAGCTTTGCCATGTTGTATTCCTCTCTTCTGTCTTTGTTGACGGTTATACGATCTTCTCCTGCAATTTCAGCGGGAACAAATCTTCAATCTGGCCCTTCAGCTCGGGATAGAGCTGCTCGGGCACAGTGGTCATCTTGAGTGTCAGTCCGCTCAGGCGGCAGACCTCCCGGGCGTAGGCCTGGGATGCGAGCACATCCTCCGTCGTGGTCTCCGGGCCGAGGTTTGAGTTGTTCACCACTGCGGTGAACGGCATGCGGCACGCGGCCTCGATCTCCCGCAGCACCTCCAGCGTGGAGGCCGCGTCCCGTGTGAGGGGGCGGAAGCGGTTGACGACGAGGAGCATCTCGTAGTTGTCCTCCGCGAGGATCGCGTCCCGCCAGCGGCCCAGCGCCAGCGCGCCGCGATCGTCGCCGCCCACGTCGATCACCGCCGTGAGGCCGGGATCGTCCGTGATGGCGTACACGTCCTGGGGAAGGGCGGGCAGATCCACGTTGGAGCTGGCGAATTCCGAGCAGATCAGCCGCACGCCCGCCCTTTCAAGCTCCGCCTGGGAGTCCTTGCTGCGGAAGTAGGGGTTCACGATGTCGACATCGGCGATTGCCACCCGCTCCCGCGACTTCCTCAGCTGAAGCGCCAGGTTCACCGCGATGTTGGTCTTGCCGCTGCCGTAGTGCCCGGAGAGCAGCGTGATGCGCTTGAAGTCCATGCCCTGTCCTTTCCGGCGGATCGCCGCCTTATATATAGGAAGAATCTGTTCGTCTCCGCCTTTGAAAAACGCCCGTCTGCAAAGAGAGATCTTTGAGACGAGCGCTGTTGATTCCTGATTGCGGTCAATTCCAACGCAGCTTATGCGGCTGCCGGTTCTGGGCGCTTCGCCCGGACGTTCTCCGCCACTGTGCATGGCTGCATCCATATTACCGCATTTACGGAGGTTTGTCAACGAATATCGTTCGTCATTGCGTGAACATTGTTGACCTCAGGCCGATATTTTACAGCTTGTTGCGCTGAATCTTGCCGCTAATGGTCTTGGGCAGCTCGTCGCGGAACACCACGATGCGCGGGTACTTGTAGGGCGCGGTGTGCTCCTTGACGTAGTTCTGAATCTCCTTCTTGAGTTCGTCGGTGCCCTCGGTGCCGGGGGTCAGCACGACGCTGGCCTTGACCACCTGGCCGCGCACTTCGTCCGGGGCTGCGGACACGCCGCATTCCAGCACGTAGGGCAGCTCCATGATGACGGATTCGATCTCGAACGGCCCGATGCGGTAGCCGGAGGACTTGATCACGTCATCCACGCGGCTGACGTAGGTCAGGAAGCCGTCCTCATCCTGCCAGGCGACGTCGCCGGTGTGGTACCAGCCGTCGTGCAGCACTTCGTCGGTCTTTTCCTGATCGCGGTAGTAGCCCATGAACAGGCCGCAGGGCGCGCCCTCGCTGACGCGGATGCAGATTTCGCCGTTCTCGCCGGGGGTGACGGGGTTGCCGTCGGTATCCAGCAGGCAGATGTCGTACAGGGGCGTGGGACGGCCCATGCTGCCCACCTTGTGGGGATTGCCCACCAGATTGGCAACCGACAGCGTGGTTTCGGTCTGGCCGAAGCCCTCCATGATCTGAAGTCCGGTCTTTTCCTCAAACAGACGATAGACCTCGGGGTTCAGCGCCTCGCCGGCGGTGGTCATGTGCCTGATGGAGGACAGGTCGTACTTGCTGATGTCCTGCTTGCACAGCATGCGCAGCATGGTCGGCGGCGCGCAGAAGGTGGTGATGTGATACTTGGCGAACATGGGCAGGATCTGGGCGGCGTCGAAGCGATCGAAGTCGTAGGTGAACACTGCGCCCTCGCACAGCCACTGGCCGTAGAACTTGCCCCAGAGCGCCTTGCCCCAGCCGGTGTCGGAGATGGTCAGGTGCAGGCCGTCGCGCTGCACGCAGTGCCAGTACTTCGCGGTGATGAAGTGGCCCAGGGCGTACTTGTAGTTGTGGGTGGCGATCTTCGGATAGCCGGTGGTGCCGGAGGTGAAGAACATCAGCATGGGATCCTCGCCGCAGGGGGCGTTCTCCGGACGGTCGTACTTGTGGGTGAAGAGCAGGCTCTCGGTATCGTAATTGTGCCAGCCCTCGCGCGCACCGCCCACGATGATGCGGGTCTTGAGCGTGGGGGAGTTCTCCAGGGAGAGATCCACCTGATGGGCCACGTCGCCGTCGGCGGTGCACAGGATGGCGCTCACGCCCGCCGCGTTGAAGCGGTACTCAAAGTCGTGGGCGACCAGCTGGTTGGTGGCCGGGATGGCGATTGCGCCCAGCTTGTGCAGCGCCAGCATCACGGGCCAGAACTGCCAGTGGCGCTTGAGCACCACCAGCACGCGGTCGCCGCGCTCGATGCCCAGGGAGCGGAAGTAGTTCACCGCCTGCGCGGACAGGCGCTTCATGTCCATGAAGCTGAAGCGGCGCTCGTTCTGGTTCACGTCCAGGTGCAGCATGGCCAGCTTGTCGGGGTACTTGTCCGCCACCGCGTCCACGATGTCGAAGGCGAAGTTGAACTTGTTCTCGTTCTTGAAGGAGATGGTCTGGAGCGCGCCGTTCTCGTCCTCCACGCAGTCGATGAACTGCTCGGCAACCAGCGGCGTTTCCTTGTGGGTGGGCACCAGCGTCTTGCGCACTTCGTGCTCGGAAACCTCCTCGCCCGGCAGAACCATGGCCAGGAAGGTGCAGTCCTTGCCGTCCACGGCGATCATGCCGTGGGGTGCGGAGGAGTTGTAGATGATGCTGTCGCCCTCGTGGAGCACCTCGGTGCGGTCGCCCACGCGCACCATCAGCGTGCCGCTGATGACCAGGTCGAACTCCTGGCCGGAGTGGGTGGTGGTGTGGATGGGCTGATTCTGCTGCTCGGCGGAATATTCGTACTTCACCCAGTAGGGCTCGGCCAGCTTGTTGCGGAACATGGGCGCAAGATTCTGGATGGTGATGCCGTCCTCCTTTGCGGTGGTCAGGCCCTTGCCCCTGCGCGTGATGGCGTAGTTGGACAGGTGGGCGCTGTGACCCTCCAGCAGTTCGGTCATCTCAATGCCGAAGGTCTGGGAGCACTTGTGGATAAAGGTGAAGGGAAGATCCACGCTTCCGCCCTCATACTGCACGTAGGTCTGCTCGTCCAGACCGGTATTCTTTGCCATTTCAGCGACAGACAGGCCCAGAATCTCGCGCATGTCGCGGATGCGCAGCGCGATTTCCTGAAGCTGGGTGAGAGAATTGTTCATGTTCCAGTCCTTCCTTCTGTTGGAGTAAATAAAAACCGTCCCAAAGCACTTTGCTTTGAGACGGGTGAAAACACACTCGCGGTACCACTCAAATTGCAACCGATTTGTTGCCCCTCTTCGGACTCCATCAAGCCCTATGCATTCACGCAGCAATCACGGAAGCCCCTACTCGCCATTGATGTTTCAGGCCTTCAACTCGGAAGTGATAGGTTTGCGGAACTTCTGTTGCCGGTTCGCAGCATCCACCGGCTCTCTGAAAGCATCGGTTCCAACCGTCTTCGTCATCGTCTTTAAGAAATATGAACTTATTGACTGCTATATTATCACGGTTTTTTGATTCTGTCAAGCAAAAGTTTTCATTTTTCGAGAAATATGGCGGGCTCACTCACATTCAATAACATTTCTTGCAGGCTGTGTAACCCAGGCGTTTGGCCTCCGAGAGGGAGACCAGGGACGGATTTTTCATGTTGCTGCACTTGGAATTGGAGTAGTACTTCTATCCGGTGCGAGGAATCCATACGTTGACGCCGGAGCCGGACGAGCTGTCGTTCCTGCTTTCGGGCGTTGCGGTGGGCTTGGGCGTTGCTGTGGGATGGTAGATGATGGCCTGCGCAGAGTAGATGAGGCGCTGCGTGGCGTCGTCCGCAACGCCGGTGGCGGGAAGTCCTGCGGCGGACTGGAAGGCGAGAAGCGCGGCTTCCGTCTTTTTGCCGAATTGACCGTCGACGGTTCCGGCGGAATAGCCGATCTCATTCAGGCGCTGTTGCAGCTGTACGACCTACGCGCCGGATGCACCCCGGGACAGCGCCGCGAATGTGGGCGCAGGCGTG
>CAMBWJ010000194.1 GCA_945871545.1 uncultured Clostridia bacterium
GCATGGGCAGCACCTACCTGGGCCCCACCGGCAGCCAGATCGGCATGAAGGAGTCCATCGCCGACACCGCCCGGGTGCTGGGCCGCATGTACGACGGCATCGAGTACCGCGGCTACGGCCAGGAGATCGTCGAAGCGCTGGCGAAGTATGCCGGTGTGCCGGTGTGGAACGGCCTGACCAATGAGTTTCATCCCACCCAGATTCTTGCCGACTTTCTGACCATCCGCGAGCATTTCGGCCATCTGAAGGGCGTCAAGCTGGTGTACATGGGCGACGCGCGCTACAACATGGGCAATTCGCTGATGGTGGGCTGCGCAAAGATGGGCCTGGAGTTCGTGGCCTGCGCCCCGAAGAAGTATTTCCCCGATGCGGCGCTGATCGAACAGTGCCAGCAGATCGCCGCCCAGACCGGCGCGAAGCTCTCCTTCTGTGAGGATCCGATGGAGGCCGTAAAGGGCGCGAACGTCATCTACACCGACGTGTGGGTCTCCATGGGTGAACCCGCCGAGGTGTGGGAGGAGCGCATCCGCGAGCTGTCTCCCTATCAGGTGGACGCGAAGAAGATGGCCGCTGCCGCAGCGGACTGCGTATTTATGCACTGCCTGCCGGCCTTCCACGACCTGAACACCGGCATCGGCCGGGAAATCTCTGAAAAATTCGGAATCAACGAGATGGAAGTGACGGACGAGGTGTTTGAATCCCCGGCCTCCATCGTGTTTGACGAGGCGGAGAACCGCATGCACACCATCAAGGCTGTGATGGCGGCGACCCTCGGCGCATTCTGATCATAGCTGCAAAAGAACCGGCAATCTGCCGGTTCTTGGTACGAAAGAGAGGTTATTTATGGCGAAGGCTTATCTGGTGCTGGCCGACGGCAGCGTGTACGAGGGCGTCGGCATCGGCGCGGAGGCGTGCGGCCTGGGCGAGCTGGTGTTCACCACGGGCATGGTGGGCTATCTGGAGACCCTGACCGACCCCAGCTATGCGGGACAGATCGTGATGCAGACCTTCCCGCTGATCGGCAACTACGGCGTGATCGAGGATGACTTCGAGGGCAAGTGCCACGTGCGCGGCTATGTGGTGCGCGAGCTGTGCGATACGCCCTCCAACTTCCGCAGCCAGTATGAACTGGACCGCTTCCTGAAGGAGCGCGGCGTGCCCGGCATCTGCGGCGTGGACACCCGCGCCATCACCCGCAAGATTCGCGAGAGCGGCGTGATGAACGCCATGATCTGCCGCGAAATCCCCGCCGATTTGACCCCTATTGAGAATTACAGTGTGACGGGCGTGGTGGACGAAGTGACCTGCACCTCCCCCTCCACCCATCCGGCCTGCGGAGAAGAAAAATTCCGCGTGGCGCTCATGGACTACGGCGCGAAGCGCAACATCGTGCGGGAGCTGCAGAAGCGCGGCTGCACGGTGACGGTCTGGCCTGCGCGCACCCCGGCGCAGGAGATTTTGAACGGCGGCTTCGACGGCGTGATGCTCTCCAACGGCCCCGGCGACCCCAGCGAAAACAGCTACTGCATCGCCCAGATCACAAAGCTGCTGGGCAAGCTGCCGGTATTTGGCATCTGCCTGGGCCACCAGCTGACGGCGCTGGCCGCAGGCGGGCGCACGGAGAAGATGAAGTTCGGCCACCGCGGCGCGAACCAGCCGGTGAAGGAGGTTGGCGGCACGCGCACCTACATCACCAGCCAGAACCACGGCTACGCGGTGGTGTCCGAGTCCGTCCGGGAGGGACAGATTCGCTTCGTCAACGCCAACGACAACACCTGTGAGGGCATCGACTACCCCGAGTGGAACGCCTTCACCGTGCAGTTCCACCCGGAGGCCTGCTCCGGCCCCCGCGATACCGCTTTCCTGTTTGACCGCTTCATTTCCATGATGGGAGGTGCCGACGCATGCCGCTGAACAAGGACATCAAGAAGGTGCTGATGATCGGCTCCGGCCCGATCGTCATCGGTCAGGCGGCGGAGTTCGACTACGCCGGCGCCCAGGCCTGCCGGGTGCTGAAGGCGGCGGGCATCAACGTGGTGCTGGTGAACTCCAACCCCGCCACCATCATGACCGACCGCGCCCTGGCGGACGAGATCTATCTGGAGCCCCTGACAGCCCAGACCGTCAAGCGCATCATCGAGCACGAGAAGCCGGACAGCCTGCTGGCGGGCCTGGGCGGCCAGACCGGCCTGACCATCGCCATGCAGCTCTCCAAGGAGGGCTTCCTGGAGAAGCACGGCGTGCGGCTGATCGGCACCAACGCCGACGCCATCGACAAGGCGGAGGACCGCCAGCTGTTCAAGGACACCATGACGGAGATCGGCGAGCCCACCATCCCCTCCGAGATCGCAAACGACGTGCCCCGCGCGCTGGAGATCGCCGAAAAGATCGGCTATCCGGTGATCGTGCGCCCCGCATTCACGCTGGGCGGCGCGGGCGGCGGCGTGGCGGACAACGCGGAGGAGCTGAAGGAAATCGCCCGCACGGGTCTGGACATGTCCCCCATCACCCAGGTGCTGATCGAGAAGTGCATCGCCGGATGGAAGGAGATCGAGTTCGAGGTCATGCGCGACTCCGTGGGCAACGTCATCGCCGTGTGCTCCATGGAGAACTTTGACCCCGTGGGCATCCACACCGGCGACTCCATCGTGGTCGCGCCCGCGCTCACCCTCTCCGACAAGGAGTACCAGATGCTGCGCAGCGCCTCGCTGAACATCATCACGGCGCTGGGCATCGTGGGCGGCTGCAACTGCCAGTTCGCGCTGAACCCGGACAGCTTCGAGTACGCGGTGATCGAGGTCAACCCCCGCGTATCCCGCTCGTCCGCGCTGGCCAGCAAGGCCACCGGCTATCCCATCGCCAAGGTCACCACCCAGATCGCCCTGGGCTACACCCTGGACGAGATCAAAAACGAGGTCACCGGCAAGACCTGCGCCTGCTTCGAGCCCACGCTGGACTACGTGGTGGTGAAGTTCCCCAAGTGGCCCTTCGAGAAGTTCGCCGGTGCCAGCCGCAGGCTGGGCACCCAGATGAAGGCCACCGGAGAGGTCATGGCCATCGCGCCCTGCTTTGAGATGGCGCTGATGAAGGCCGTGCGCGGCGCGGAGATCAAGCTGGACACGCTGAACCGCGCAGACGACAGCGGCGTCCCGTTGGAACTCCGTCTGCGCGTGGCGGACGACCTGCGCCTGTTCAACATCTTCGAGGCGCTGAAGTCGGGCTGGAGCGTGGAACGCATCCATGAAATCACCAAAATCGACCGCTGGTTCCTCTCGAAGCTCCAGAACCTCGCAAACTACGAGGCGCGCATCGCGGACGGTCTCTCCCCGGAGGATTACCTTCTCGGCAAGAAGCTGGGCTATCCCGACGCGGCGCTCAAGCGCCTGTCCGGCGCGACCGAGCTTCCCCAGATTCGCTCCGCCTTCAAGATGGTGGACACCTGCGGCGCGGAATTCGACGCGGAGACCCCCTACTTCTACTCCACCTTCGAGGACGAGTGTGAGTCCCGATCCTTCCCCCGCTCCGGCAAGCCGGTGATCGTGGTGCTGGGCTCCGGCCCCATCCGCATCGGCCAGGGCATCGAGTTCGACTACTCCTCGGTGCACTGCGTGTGGACGCTGAAGAAGCTGGGCTACGACGTGGCCATCATCAACAACAATCCCGAGACCGTCTCCACCGACTACGACACCGCCGACCGCCTGTACTTCGAGCCCCTCACCGACGAGGACGTGCTGCGCATCCTGGATGTGGAGAAACCGGTGGGCGTGGTGGTGGCCTTCGGCGGACAGACCGCCATCAAGCTCACCCAGACCCTCGACCGGGCGGGCGTGCAGATTCTGGGCACCTCCGCCGAGGGCATCGACGTTGCCGAGGACCGCGAGCGCTTCGATGCGCTGCTGGAGAAGTTCTCCATCCGCCGTCCCAAGGGCGCGGGCGTGCAGAGCATGCAGGAGGCGCTGGACGCGGCCCATCGCCTGGGCTATCCGGTGCTGCTGCGCCCCAGCTACGTCATCGGCGGCCAGAACATGACCATCGCCCACGAGGACAAGGACGTTAAGCGCTACATGACGCGCATCCTTGCCGGGGGCATCGACAATCCGGTGCTGGTGGACAAGTACATGCCCGGCGTGGAGCTGGAGGTGGACGTGATCTCCGACGGCGAGGACGTGCTGATCCCCGGCGTGATGGAGCACATCGAGCGCGCGGGCGTGCACTCCGGCGACTCCATCGCCGTCTATCCCCCCTACAACATCAACGACCGCATGCTGGACAACATCGTCAAATCCTCCACCCAGCTCGCGCTGGCGCTGGGCACCAAGGGCCTGGTGAACATCCAGTACCTGATCTATCAGGGCAAGCTGCACGTGATCGAGGTCAACCCCCGCGCGTCGCGCACCATTCCCTACATCAGCAAGGTGACCGGCGTGCCCATGGTGGACATCGCCTCCCGGGTGATGGTGGGCCAACCCCTGCGGGATCTGGGCTATGGCACGGGTCTCTACCAGACCCCGCCCTACTGCGCGGTGAAGGTTCCGGTGTTCTCCTTTGAGAAGCTGACCGACGCGAACAGCTACTTGAGCCCCGAGATGAAGTCCACCGGCGAGGTGCTGGGCGTGGGCAAGGATCTGGGCGAGGCGCTGTTCAAGGG
>CAMBWJ010000195.1 GCA_945871545.1 uncultured Clostridia bacterium
TGTGGGTCAGGTGACTCTCAATGTAGTTCTTCTGCAGCACCACATCCCCGGTATACTTTTCATTGTGGAGCATCCCGGCGATCTGATGAAGCTGCCATCTGTCCCCCGCCGGCGGCGGTACCCTCCGTGCAATCATGTCCTTCAGGATCTCGTTGGGCGTTTCACCGTGGGCATGGCGCGTGAAAATCTCCCGGACGATGGCGGCTTCCTCCGGGACAATGATGTACATCTCATCCTCCGTATGCCGGTAGCCATAGATCGGAACGCGCCACTCCTCTCCGGCCTCAAAGCGCTTGCGCATGCCCCACTTCACGTTTTCGCTGATCGAACGGCTCTCCTCCTGGGCGAAGGCCGCCATCACCGTCAGCAGCATCTCAGAGACGCTCTCGGCGGTATCGATGCCCTCCTTCTCGAAGAAAACCTGCACGCCCATCGCTTGCAATTCCCGGACGTAGTTCAGGCAGTCCATGGTGTTCCTGGCAAAGCGGCTGATGCTTTTGGTGATGATGTAGTCGATCTTCCCAGCCCTGCAGTCCTCGATCATCTGCCGGAATCCCGCCCGATGGCGGGTACTGGTGCCCGTGATGCCCTCATCGGCGTAGATCTGCACCAACTCCCAATCATTGTGGAGTGCAAGCTGATGCTGAAAAGCCTCCATCTGATTCTCCAAACTGCCCAGCTGCGCATCGCTGTCCGTGCTGACGCGGCAGTATGCAGCGACGCGCTTTTTTATCATATGCTTCTTCTTATGGACAGCATCATAATGGACGTCAATGGTTCTTCCTCCGGAAACCTTCGCAATGGCCTCCGGCGTGTAGAACTCTGCTACGTTCGTATACATCGGCCTTCCTCCTTTTCCTGTGTTCGGATTCTGCATCTTGCCTGCATCAGGCGCTCCCTCTCCAGCTTTCATCCTGCATCAGCTTGATCTTCTCCACTGTCATGGGCATGTAGGAGATCAGATGTCCACCATCCAGCATCCGCTGAACACGCTCGAAAAGCGCGCGCGATACCAGCGGCTCATGGTGCTCCTCGATGTAGTAGCGATCCCGGTAGCCCCGATTCACCACCCGATGTCCGGGCGTGATACAGATCGTGGCATGGGAATAGTAATCTCCTTGATATACCACGTTGCGCAGGAGATAACGCAGGCGCTTTTGCCGCCATATAACGCCCGTATCCTCCTGCCGTTCGATATCGTTCAGCGCGGTCACAATCTCGGGATAGGAGCGTCCCTCCGCAGCCATGTGAAAAGCCGTCCTGACCCGATGCGCCTGGGCAGGATTCACCTGCCATGACCCATCCTCTGCGCGGGCATAGCCGTAGGTAACACTCCCGCAGGGACGCCCCACGGAAGCATGTTGTTCGTGGCTGCGAACCATGTTTTGGCTGATGCTGTGGCTCTCCTCCTGCGCCATAGCCGCAAGAATGTGGATTACAAGTTCGCACTTCCGGTCGTCCGTGCGCAGCCCCTCCCGTTCAAAGAGGATCGTCACATTCCATTCCCGGAGCCTGCGGATCAGCTCCACGCAGTCCGCCATGCTGCGGGCGAAGCGCGAGATGGATTTGGTGAGAATCAGGTCGATCTTTCCTGCCTTGCAATCCCTGAGCAGCCGCTGAAGCTCCGGACGGCGGCTTAGCCTGAGGCCGCTTTTGCCCTTGTCGCCGTATATGTCGACCAGCTCCATGTCCGGGTCCTTCCCGATCTTCTCCCGGTAGTGACGCACCTGCGTCTCAAAGGAACCCTCCTGTTCCTCCAGATCCGTGCTCACCCGGCAGTAGGCCGCGACCCGAAGCTTGTGCTCGTCCGTCTTTCTGATGTCGCTTTGCATAAGTTCTCCCTCCTTTGTGCTCTGCCATCCGAACTGGTGTAGAAAACCAGTTTTTCTATACCGTCCACCAATGGGATTAAGCTTGTGGCCGAACGCGCGCGTTCAAAGTTGATGAAGCATCTGGGTTTGTTCGGAATTTCCTCCGGAACCATCACATCTATCACTCTTTCGCGCAGATAAGTCAAGCAATGGACGGGGCGAAAGCTTGCCATATATCCCCCTTTTCCGCGTAGAAAGTATCCCGACAATTTTGGTCACATCACCCACTCCACGGATGCGTGAAGATAGCTGATTATCTTTGAGTGTGTATGTCTTTTCACCGGAAACAAAAGAAGAGGCTGATCCGCTGCGCAGGAAGCAGCGAACCAGCCCTTGACATAAACAATCAGATGATGAGAATCTTCAATTCTAAAGGAGCGACGGTCATTCGCCCGGGTCGTTCTTATTGTCCTTGCCCTCCCGGTTGTGCAGCTGGGCCAGCACGTCCTTGAGCCTCTCCGGGACGGGCAGGCCGATGTGCGCGGCATTTTCGACAAGGGAAAGGCTTTCGTTAGAAAGGTAGAAGCAGACCACGGCCCCGCGCAGTGCGCTGCCGGTACCGATCACATGCACGTCCAGAATGTTCGCCACGCCCACAAGCATCAGGATCAGCACCTTTTTGCAGATGCCCTTAAAACCAATGGCGCTGGACAGCTTCTTGTCCATGACCGCGCACATGAGGCCGGTGATGTAGTCCAGCACCATGAACACGATCAGTGCAATCAGCATTCCGTCCATGCCGCCCACAAAGTAGCCGATCCAGCCGCCCAGCGCGGCGCAGGCCATCTGGAGCTTCGTCCAGATCAGATCAATCGAAAAATCACGCATATTTCTTCCTCCTTTTGTTCATCAGCCGCAGATTCTTCCGTACTTCCCGGAGACCCAGCCGTCCCGACCGCCGAAGGAAACCTTCAGCCAGCCGTTCGCAGCGGTCTCGCCCTGGTAAGGAAGCAGCGTGTCCCTGTGCGCCACACCCAGCTTCTCCGCATCTGTGTTCGGCTACACACGCACGTAGCAGTTGCCGCCCACGATGCGCACGCAGTTCTGCTGCGCGGGGTTATCCAGCCGCTCCAACTCCGCCGTCAGGCTGGCGTGGGTCAGCGGGCCATATTCGCCGTCCGGCTCCAGCGCGTGCTGCTTCTGGAATGCGATCACAGCCATCTCCGTGCAGTCGCCGAACTCGCCGTCCGCGCCGTAGTCGCCGCAGCTGATGCCCAGACGGATCAGCGCCTCCTGCAGCTGCTTCACGTCGGCCCCCACGCTGCCGTTCTTCAGCAGGCGGTCGCCCAGCTTGAATGCGGCAGGCGTGGTTTCTTCCTGTGCCTTTGCGCCGTTGGACAGCACAACGACCGTGTGTCCCTTGCTCCGGGTCACGAGGATGTCGCCGCGCAGCAAACGGGCACAGGACTTGCAGTGTGCGTCGTCGGTGAACTGCTCAAAGGCTCCAGTTGCCATCAGCACGCGCACCTCACTGGACGTGATGAAGTTCCCTGCCCGAATGCCCGCGAAGTTCACGCAAACCCGCACAAGTGCCGAGCAGTCGGTGTTGACCTTTTTGCTCGCCCTCGCGGGATCAAAGCCGCAGGACTTCACGTTTTCATAGAGCGTATCGCGGGTCGACTGGGAGTATCCGATGTCGTTGTTGGCACAGGCGCGCTCCATCGCCACGGCGATCAACTCCCGCTGCGCAGGGTCAATGGCGCGGAGCACGATCCAGCCCTTGCTGTGCAGGTACCACTTCTCGGTCGATACCTCTTTACCATTGTTCTGGTCGCCCGGGGCGGTGTTGCCATAGCTGCTGCGGGCGCTTCCGATTCTGACTGCCATAATTGATTTCTCCTTCCTTTTGAATACAAAACAGGCCACCCGAAGGCAGCCTGTCCTTGTTCATAGGGTTTGTATTGTGACTGTCCCGATTACTTCCAGGCGTCATTGCTGAAGGCCTGGACATTCGCGGCAGTCCATACGCCGTTGTGATAGACATAAGGCACCGCCGTTTTCCATTCGCCGCCCGTGAAGATCCGCGCCTTGCTGTCATCGTAGGTGAGCGTGAAATAGGGACGCTGGCTTTGATAGGACGAGGACGGATTGTAGCCACGGATGCGGGAGAGTGAGCTGCTTCCGCCTGTGCCGAATGCCCAGAGCCGCAATGTGCCGCTCTGCCCGTCGCGGCAGTAGGCACGTATGACTTCGGTCAGGTCAATGGCCTTGCTACCCGTCTTGGTGCCCATCACGATTCCGGTCTTGCTCGACAGGAGCGTCTTGCGGTTGCTCCATGCGGTGTTGTAGCTGTAGCCTATGGTCAGCGTCGCTGAATACGCGGTCACGATGTGGACATTGAGCACGGCCTGCCGGATCTGCAGCGTGCTCTTCTCCATGGGAAGCGCAGAAAAGTCCATCCTGAAGGCGCGGTTCGAGGAGTAATAGTAATTATCGTCAGCGGCGACGGTCGTGCCGCTGGTGTTGTAGTAATAGCCGCCGGACGGCCTCCATGTGTACGTTTTCGACATGCCTCGACCTCACTCCACAACAAAATACAGCTGTCCTTCGACGGGATTCGCGGGCATTGCGCTGCTCGAACCATAGGCTGCCGACCCGACCAGAACGATGGGATAGGCGCATTCAAACAGCGGCTGATCCGGCTGGGCGCTGGAGAACTTGCCAAAGGCAACGCCGCCCGTCGGCACGCCCGAGAGGTGCATATTCGCAAAGGATCGGGCGATCAGGACGCTGAACACGGCCTTGTCATAGGCGTCGCCGATGGTGAAGGTGATC
>CAMBWJ010000196.1 GCA_945871545.1 uncultured Clostridia bacterium
GCTCAAGAGGAACTACCGCGCGATCCTGAAGGACTTCGCCGCCATCGAGCGCGTGGAGCGCGACACCGTGCGCGTGGGCGTGGTGGGCGAGATCTTCGTCAAATACTCCCCGCTGGGCAACAACAATCTGGAGGACTTCCTGGTGCGCGAGGGCTCGGAGGTGGAGGTGCCAGGCCTATTGGACTTCCTGCTCTACTGCGTGTACAACTACGTGCTGGACTACAAGCTCTACAGGCGCATCTCCTTCCCCGCCTATCTGGGGGCCAGCATCGCCTGGAAGTACCTGCTGCACTGCAAGCACGTGATGATCAACTGCATCAACGAGCAGGGCGTCTTCCGCGCGCCCACGCCCTTCGAGCACACCATCACCCTGGCCCGGGACTGCCTGGGCATCGGCGCGAAGATGGGCGAGGGCTGGCTGCTGACCTCGGAGATGCTGGAGCTGGCGGAGTCCGGCGCGGAGAACATCGTGTGCACCCAGCCCTTCGGCTGTCTGCCGAACCACATCTGCGGCAAGGGCATGATGAAGCCCATCAAGGACCGCAACCCCAACGTGAACATCGTCGCCATCGACTACGACGCAGGCGCGACCCGGGTTAATCAGGAGAACCGCCTGAAGCTGATGCTGGCCAACGCCCGCCGCATTCAGCAGGAGAAGCGCGAGGCCCAGCAGAGCGCCTCGGCCTGATCCAATCCCATCCATATATTATAGAAGGCGGATGCACGCTTGCGCGTGCATCCGCCCTTTGTATTGGTCTGAAAATGCATTTTTACTTCGACTGAGCGAACAGCCAGTCGCGGATGCCCTCGATGGTGTAGGCCACCGTCCAGGTGTAGGTGTGGCTGCCGCCGGAGAGCACGGTATAGTTGATGTCGCAGCCCTGGGCCTCCATCTCATTGACCCGCGCGGCCATCTCCTCCGCATCGGCCTCGCCGTCCCACATCTCCGAGGTCGCCACCTGCGCGCCCAGCTGCACCCAGTTCTCGGTGGCGGCGTTCATGCCCGGATAGGCCTTGGTATCGCCCTCGCAGACCACGATCCACAGCTTGTCGTCGGCCATCGCGGACATCTCCTCCACATCCCACTGGCAGGCAACCAGCAGCTGCGCGGCGTAGAGGTCGGGATACCTGTCGCTCATGGCGATGGTGGTCATTCCGCCCTGGGACTGGCCGGTGCCGTAGATGCGGCTCTCATCCACCGCGTACTCGTCGATGAAGGAGAAGATCAGCCTGCTGACCAGCGTCAGGCCCTCGCTCCATTCATAGTCGTCCTCCGTCAGCATGCCGATGCTGCTGGCCAGATCCAACGTGTACTGGGGCGCGAGCACGATGCAGGGATGCTTGGCCTGCTCCGCGTCCGTGGCCCACACCGCCGCGCCATCCTGGCGGATCACGTCGGTCACCTCGTTGCTGTTCACGCCCGCGTCGGCGATGTAGATCACCAGCGGATACTCCGTCTCGCCGTCGTAGCCCTCGGGCAGGAACAGGTTGTAGGGAATGGTCAGGCCCGTCTCCGGGTCGGTGTATTCGTGCTGGGTGAACTTCTCCTCGGCCTCGGCATAGTGGCTCTCCACCGTCACGCCGCCCTGACCGCCTCCCATGCCGCCGCGGCCCATGCCATCGGGACGCTCACCCATGCCCTCCGGCTTCTCGCCCATGTCGTCCGGGCGCTCGCCGCGTCCGCCGAATTCGCCGTTCTCCATCGCAGGCTTCTCCTGCATCTCCGGGGTTGCGGGTTCCTCCGCCAGCGCGCCGCCCATGCAGGCCAGCGCCAGTGCAAGGCAGATCATCCTTCTCAGCTTCATATCAAGCCCTCCTGCGCTCATGATGTTCGTATGCTTTCATCCGCAACAAAAATGCGCAAGCCCATCTGGACTTACGCATGTTTCTGCTGCTCGACATCTTCAAGTATACACCAGAGCTGTGAACAGGGTTTGAACGCAGGGTGAAGTTTGCGCGGAAAGCGCCTCAAAGCACCTTGCCCAGGAACTCCCGCAGTCGGGGCGTGTTGGGATTGTCCAGCACCTGCTCGGGCGCGCCCTGCTCGGCGATCACGCCGCCGTCCATGAACACCACCTTGTGGGCCACGTTCCGGGCAAAGCCCATCTCGTGGGTGACCACCAGCATGGTAAGCCCGCTCTTGGCAAGGTCCTGCATGACGGTGAGCACCTCGCCCACCATCTCGGGATCGAGGGCGGAGGTGGGCTCGTCGAAGAGCAGCACCTCGGGATCCATGGCCAGGGCGCGGGCGATGGCGACGCGCTGCTTCTGTCCGCCGGAGAGCTGGCGGGGCTTGGCGTGGATGAACTGAATCATGCCCACCTTCTCCAGGAAGCGCACGGCGTTCTTTTCGCTCTCGGCAGCGCTGCGGCCCAGCACCTTCATCTGGCCCACCATGCAGTTCTTCAGCACCGTCATGTTGTTGAACAAGTTGAACTGCTGGAACACCATGCCCACTCGGGCGTGGTACTGGGCCATGGACAGCTTGCCGTCCTGGATGTCCTCGCCATGGAAGCGGATCACGCCGCTGTCCGGGGTCTCCAGCAGGTTGATGCACCGCAGCAGGGTGGACTTGCCGGAGCCGGAGGAGCCGATGATGCAGGTGACCTCGCCCTTGCTGGCGACGAAGTCCACGTCCTTGAGCACCTCGTGGCTGCCGAAGGATTTGCGCAGGTGGCTGACCTCAATCACATGTTCCATTGTTACCCTCCTCGTGAACGGCGATGGCGGCGTGGCTGTCGGACTGGGAGCCGTGGATCACGTAGTTCTCCGGGCCGTCCATCTTCTTTTCGATCAGACGCAGGATGCGGGTGATCGTGAAGGTGAGGGTCAGGTAGATCAGCGCGATGATGAAGTAGGTTTCAAAGTAGCGGAAGTATGCGCCCGTGGCGGACTTGGCCTGGAAGAACAGCTCCGTGACGGAGATGACGTTCAGCACGGAGGAGTCCTTGATGTTGACCACGAACTCGTTGCCGATGGAGGGCATGATGTTGCGGATCGCCTGGGGAAGCACCACGCTCACCATGGTCTGCCAGTGGGTGAGGCCGATGGAGTGGGCTGCCTCGGTCTGGCCCTTGTCGATGGAGATGATGCCGCCGCGGATGATCTCCGCCATGTACGCGCCGGTGTTGATGGACACGATGAAGATCGCGGCCACCAGACGGGGCATGTCCAGGCCCAGGTACTGCAGCGCGCCGTAGTAGATGACCATGGCCTGCACGATCATCGGCGTGCCGCGGAACACCTCGATGTAGATGCCGAGGATGCCATGCAGGATCTTCAGCGGAACCCGCTTCCACGCGGGCGCCTTCGGACCCCGTTGACTGGTGCGCGCGATGGCCACCCGCAGGCCGATCAGAACGCCGAGAATGGTGCCCGTGACGGCGATCAGCAGCGTGTTGACCGTACCGCGCAGGAACAGTCCGCCGTATTGCTTCGCCAGAAAGCCGACCCAGCCGAAAAATGAACTTGGCATGGAAATCCTCCTCAACGATTGAAGTTGCTCCCTCGTGCGCTGTGGCGCGATTTCTGCGCCGCAGCGATGCTAGGGAAGGGCGCGCCGCCGCGTTCCTGCGGCGTTCGTGCCCAATCCGTAAAGCGCCGTTCTACGCAAACACGGGCCGTCGCACAAGACGGCCCCCGCATGCGTGTGGTTCTGCTTTATTCCGCGCTCGGCTGCGCAGCCAGAGCGTCGTTCATGATCTGCAGACGATCTTCCT
This sequence comes from uncultured Clostridia bacterium, assembly GCA_945871545.1. The sequence goes on from CAMBWJ010000196.1 coordinate 3,720, forward strand.
TGGAGATGGTCGCCAGCGCCTCGTTGATCTGCGCGGTCAGCTCGCTGCCCTTGGCCACGCCAACGGCGATGCTGGTGTCAGCGGGATCGGTCACGAAGCCCTTGCCCTCGTCAAAGACCACGTAGGTCAGGTCGGGGTTGGTGGCGATGGCGCTCTCCGCACCGGGACGCTCGGAGATGTAGCCGTCCACGGAGCCCGCGGTCACGGCCACGATCATAGTCGGGAAGGTGTCCATGGGGGTGGCGTGCTTCACGTCCGGGATCTGATCGATGACGGTGTCGTGGAAGGTGTTCAGCTGGCCGACGATGGTCGCGCCCGCAAAGTCCTCCAGGGAGGTGGCGTCGGCATAGCCGCCGTCCTTGCGCACCACGATCACCAGGTCGCTCTCATAGTAGGGATCGGTGAAGTCGATGGTCAGCATGCGCTCCTCGGTGGGGCTCATGCCGGCGATGATGCAGTCGATGGCGCCGCTCATCACGGACATGATCAGGCCGTCCCACTCGGTCTTGACGATCTCGATGTCCATGCCGAGATAGTCGGCAACCTGCTTTGCGATGCGCACGTCGTAGCCGTCGGCATAGCCGCCGCCCGCCAGCGGGATCGCGGTGTCACTGGGCTCGGTCTGGGTCCAGTTGTAGGGCGCATAGTTGCACTCCATGCCCACGCGCAGGGTCTCTGCACAGGCAAGGCTGGTGAGCATCAGGGCAAGTGCCATCACGACGGCGATCAGTTTCCTCATGGTTTCTTCCTCCTAAAATTTCGTTCCCTTGGTCGACCGGGTCTGGAAATTGCCGGAAGTAAAAAGGCGGCCACAGCTGCGCGCCATGACCGCTCGAAAACACAACAACAAATGCTGTCTATCCGGCAATAGCGCTCCACGATTCCGCAATGGAACCGTGACAGTCGCATGAAT
>CAMBWJ010000197.1 GCA_945871545.1 uncultured Clostridia bacterium
GCTCGATCTGTGCGCCGCGCCCGGCGGCAAGAGCACGCAGATCGCAGCGTCGCTGGGCGGCGAGGGCCTGCTGATCTCCAACGAGCCGGAGCCCGCCCGCGCGAAGGTGCTGGCGGCGAATCTGGAGCGCATGGGCGTGCGCAACGCCGCCGTGACCAACGCCTACCCGGACGCGTTGGCCGCGCGCTGGCCGGAGTACTTTGACGCGCTGCTCTGCGACGCGCCCTGCTCCGGCGAGGGCATGTTCCGCCGGGAGCCGGACGCGCGTTCGGAGTGGAAGAGCGCATCGCCCGCGGGCTGTGCGAAGCGTCAGGCGGAGATCCTCGACCGCGCGGCGGAGCTTGTGCGCCCCGGCGGACGGCTGGTGTACTCCACCTGCACCTTCAACCGGAATGAGAACGAGGGCACCATCGCGGCCTTTCTCGCGCGGCATCCCGAGTTTGCGCCGGAGGACTTCTCCCTGCCAGGGGTGGGCGCGTCCGTGGGCGGCTGCATCCGCATCTGGCCCCACCGACAGCGTGGCGACGGCCACTTTGCGGCGAAGCTGCGCAAGGCCGGCTCCGCGCAGCGCCGGGAAGCGCCCGCCTACCGCAACGAACGGGAAACGATGGCGCTGATCGGGCAGCTGGAGAAGGAGGTCTGCGCGCTGCCGGACGAATTGAAAACGCGGGTCATGCGGCTGGGCGACTACCTCTACGCCATCCCGGCGGAGTGCCCGGACACGAAGGGGCTGAAGCTGGCCTCGGCGGGAACATGCCTGCTGCGCGTCGGAAGGAACTACATCGAGCCCGCCCACGCGCTGGCCATGGCGCTGGATGCATCGCTCCCGCTTCAGAGAATGGAGCTAGACGATCAACAGGCGCGGCGCTATCTCGCCGGAGAGGCGCTGGACTGCGAGGGCTTCAAGGGCTGGACGTGGATCTGCTGGCATGGCATGCCCCTGGGCTGGGGCAAGGCCAGCAACGGCCAGATGAAGAACCACCTGCCCAAGGGGCTGCGGCTAAATCTACACTTGTAAATGAATGGGGACGCAATCGGATGTAATTGCGTCCCCATTATTTCTAGGCACAGTACCTTTTGACAAATTCCTCCAGCGTGATGTTCTTCTTGTGGATGATCGTCGCGGCCTCCTCGCCCACGTAGCGGTAGTGCCAGGGCTCGTAGCTGATGCCCGTCTCGTCCACCTTGTTCGCCGGGTAGCGCTGGATGAAGCCGTACTCGTGAGCGTGGTTCATCAGCCAGCCGTACTGGGGCGTGCTCTCGAAGCCGCCGTTGGTCTCGGCGGTCACATCAAAGGCCAGTCCGGTCTGGTGTTCGCTGGCTCCCGGCTCCTGGGCCTTGCCCGGCTCCGACTGGGCAAAGATCTCCGCCTGCCGCGCGTAAGTGCGGTAGCCGCTGGTGACGATGAAGCCGTTCATATCCTCCGCCTCGGCGGCGGCGAACATGCGCTCCATGGCCTCGTAGCACTCCCGGGCAAGATAGATGTCGCTGCTGGCAAGCCGGAAGGAGTGTCGCTGCTCGTAGAGGTTCACCAGGCCCTCGGGCACGTAATTCTCGCTCAGGAGATGCTCGTCGTTCACCAGCAGGATGTTTCCCTCATATTTCGACGGCTGCGCGCCGAAGTGCCAGCCCAGAGCAAAGCTTCCGCCCATCAGCGCAAGCACCAATGCGCAGCACAGGCTGATCTGCGCCCTGCTCAGGCGCACGCCGCGCTTCTTCCTTTTCCTCTTTTGTGTCTCCATGTCCTACCTCCTGCGTACTGCAACCATCATACGACCTGCGCGCCCGCCTGTCAAGGAATCCCGGAAAAGGTCACAGAATGCGCGACGGATGGTCATGCGCGGGGCACAATCGGGGATTGCTTCGGGCTGTACTGTCTGATACAATGGAGATACATATGAATCATTGAAAGCGGTTGAGGATATGAAGCGGTACATCGCCCTGCTGCGGGGCGTAAATGTGGGTGGGAAGAACAAGATTTCCATGGCAGAGCTGAAGCAGGGCTTTGAAGCGCTCGGCTTTACCGAGGTTCGGACGCATCTGAACAGCGGCAACGTAGTCTTTTCCGGCGAAGAAGGGAAACTGGCCGCGCGAATTCAGGCGATGATCCGGGAGCGCTTTGGTCTGGACGTGCCCGTGCTGGTCATCGTGCGGGATTGGCTGGAGCATATGCTGCGCGATGCGCCCGACTGGTGGGGCACAGGTGATAAAGAGATCTACGACAACCTGATCTTCGTGCTGCCGCCCTCCACCGCCGGGGCCGTCGCCGAAAAACTCGGGGAACCCTCGGAGGGGTTGGAGCAGGTCTGCATCTGTGAAAATGCGATCTTCTGGTCATTTGAACGCAAGAGCTACGCGAAGTGCAGCTGGTGGAAGAAGTCCGCAAGCCCCGGCATCGGCGAGTGCATCACCATCCGCACCGCAAACACCGTGAAAAAGCTCGCCGGGATGTGAGGTGGAGGATGAAAAACATGCTCTGGTTTATCATCATGGCGCTCTGCGGCGCCGTGTTCACAGGCATCGGTATCTATGCACGAAAGCGGAAGAAACCCATGTGGTTCTGGTCCGGCTCGAGCGTGAAGGAAGCGGAGATCGCAGACATTTCCGCCTATAATCGCGCCAACGGACGCATGTGGATCGTATTTTCGCTGCCGTTCTGGCTGTCGGCCTTCCTCGGATTCTGGAACACAGCCGCCGCAGTCGTTCTGACCGTCGCGAATTGCCTGATCGGGCTTCCATTGCTTGTGCTCGTATATCATCGTATATACGCAAAATACAAGGCATAACTGAACGGCGGGATGAGGGCATCCCGCCCTACGGATGTGCGGAGAGAATCCAAGCGGTAATTCTTCAGAATCAAACGTAAGAAATCAGACCCATTCTTGCCGGGTCTGATTTCGTGCTTACAGTAATCCTGTGTATAGAAAAGAGACGAAGAACCTCTGCCCCTTGAACAAGTGGGGGCAGAGGTTCGTTGATTTACACCGCGAAGCGTTGTGGGATGCAACGCCCAGCGTTGCTAGCGTCCGGCTTTGCCGGACTGAGGGCGTGCACATTGGCTGTGCCGCCCGAAACTCGCGCCACCGCAAAAGCGGTGGCGCGAGGCGTATCAATACATGCCGCCCTGGGGAGCTGCGGGAGCAGCCGGTTCGGGAGCGGGGATGTCGGTGACCAGGGACTCGGTGGTGAGCACCATGGCAGCAACGCTTGCGGCATTCTGCAGCGCGGAGCGGGTGACCTTGGTGGGGTCGATGATGCCGCGCTCGATCATGTCGGTGTACTCGTCCTTGGCAGCGTCGTAGCCGAAGGAGATGGCCTTCTTGGACTTGATCTTCTCGACGATCAGGCTGCCCTCGACGCCGGCGTTCTTGGCGATCTGGCGGACGGGCTCCTCCAGTGCGCGCAGAACGATGTTCACGCCGGTCTTGACGTCGCCGGTGGTCTCGGGAACCAGCTTGGCAACGGCCTTGGAGGCGTTGATCAGCGCGGTGCCGCCGCCGGGAACGATGCCCTCTTCAACGGCTGCGCGGGTGGCTGCCAGCGCGTCCTCGATGCGCAGCTTGCGCTCCTTCATCTCGACCTCGGTGGCTGCGCCGACGTTGATGACTGCAACGCCGCCGGCCAGCTTGGCCAGGCGCTCCTGCAGCTTCTCGCGGTCGTAATCGGAGGTGGTCACCTCGATCTGAGAGCGGATGGAGGCGATGCGGGCCTTGATCTCGTCGGGATCGCCAGCGCCCTCGACGATGACGGTGTTCTCCTTGTCGATCTTGACCTGACGGGCGGTGCCCAGCATGTCGATGGTCGCGTCCTTCAGATCCACGCCCAGCTCCTCGGTGATGACCTGGCCGCCGGTCAGGATTGCGATGTCCTGCAGCATGGCCTTGCGGCGGTCGCCGAAGCCCGGAGCCTTGACGGCGACGCAGGTGAAGGTGCCGCGCAGCTTGTTCAGAACCAGCGTGGCCAGCGCCTCGCCCTCAACGTCCTCGGCGATGATGAGCAGCTTCTTGCCCATCTGCACAACGCCTTCCAGCAGCTTGATGATCTCCTGGATGTTGGAAATCTTCTTGTCGGTGATCAGGATCAGCGGATTGTCCAGCTCGGCAACCATCTTCTCCATGTCGGTGCACATGTAGGAGGATGCGTAGCCGCGGTCAAACTGCATGCCCTCGACGATGGTCAGCTCGGTCTTCATGGTCTTGGATTCCTCGACCGTGATCACGCCGTCCTTGCCGACCTTCTCCATCGCGTCCGCGATCAGGCTGCCGATCACCTCGTCGCCGGAGGAGATGGAAGCGACCTGCGCGATGTCATGCTTGCCCTCGATAGGCTTGGAGATGGAGCTCAGGGTGGCAACCGCAGTCTCGGTGGCCATTTCCATGCCCTTCTTGATGACCATCGGGTTCGCGCCCGCGGCCACGTTCTTCAGGCCTTCGCGAACCAGCGCCTGCGCCAGCAGGGTGGCGGTGGTGGTGCCGTCGCCAGCCACGTCGTTGGTCTTGACGGAAACCTCGCGCACCAGCTGCGCGCCCATGTTCTCAAAGGGATCCTCCAGCTCAATTTCCTTGGCGATGGTCACGCCGTCGTTGGTGATCAGCGGAGCGCCGAACTTCTTGTCCAGCA
>CAMBWJ010000198.1 GCA_945871545.1 uncultured Clostridia bacterium
AACGCGGACACCCTGCGCACCTATCAGGGCAGCGACTACATCGTCTACGTGGGCAATCCCTACCTCTACTACATCAACATCAACAATGACATGGAGCTGCTGAAGGAGCGCGAGGAGCCGGGAATCAACAAGACCATCCTGACCTACTTGGACTTCCGCAAGGGCATCTCCCTGTCGATCAACCGCCCGGATTTCGTGGCCCAGCAGGGCTACGGCAAGCCGATGTACGGCCTGATCAGCGACTACTTCGTCTACGATGTGGAGACCGGCGCGCGCTACCGCGACAGCGAGGCCGCCATTGAGACCCTGAAGACCTTCTACGGCGTGGACGATCTGGACGAGATTACCGGCTACGATCTGGACGCGGCAAGGGCCTGCCTGGTGTCCGGTTACGAGCAGGCGCTCTCCGACGGCGTGGTCAGCGAAACCGACAAGTTCGTGTTCGACTATCCCACGTACAGCAACAACGACGCCTGCACCCGCGAGGTCAACTTCATCCAGAACGCGCTGGACGCCGCCACCAAGGGCACCGCGCTGGAGGGCCGCATCACCATCAACATGGTGGTCAGCGAGGCCTACTACGACCTGCTGGACAGCGGCAATTACGACATCTGCAACAACGCCTGGAACGGCAGCGCGTCCGATCCCTACAAGCTTATGTGCTTCTTCGTGACCACCGACGACGCCGGTTCCCCGCAGCCCTACTTCGGCTTCGACGGACAGAGCGAGACGCTGGACATCGAGATCGGCGGCAGCGTGGTGACCAAGACCTACTACGACTGGTATCAGGCGCTCTACTACGGCGAGTACGCCATCGCGGACGTGGAGATCAAGAATCAGATCATGGCGACGATGGAGCTGAACCTGCTGCTGAAGTACCGCGACTGCCCGCTGTACAGCCCCAGCACCGCCCAGCTGCTGAGCATGAAGGTCAACTATCCCACCTATACCGAGGTGTTCGAGGTCGGCTTCGGCGGTATCCGCCGCATGACCTACAACTTCACCGATGCGGAGTGGGAGGCCTTCTGCGCGCAGAACAACTACCAGCTGAACTACAACTGAGCGTTCAAAGGCTGCATTGCGCGGCCATAGCGGGCGACGGCCCGCGCCGGAGATTTCCGGCGCGGGCCTGCCGCGCGTATATATGATCCAATACTGCTCTTTGATAGAAAACTTGCATCGGGAGCTTTTTATCAAAGAGTAGTATGGCGCAAAGGAAAGGGCGATAGCCATGAAACACATGTGTAAGTACATCGCAAAGCGAATCGCGCTGATGCTGTTCGTCTGCTTCATCATCATGACGATCTGCTTTGTGATGATCCGAATGCTCCCCGACCAGCTGCCGCGCGGAAACGGCGACCAGGCCGCCGCCGTGCTGGCGATGCGCAAGGCCTGGGGCTATGACGAGCCGATCCTCACCCAGTACGTCATCTTCCTGAAGAACGTGCTGACCAGGTGGGACTGGGGCTTCTGCACCAATGTGGGCACCTTCTTAAACCCCGTGACATCGCACATCGCGCAGAAGCTGCCGCCGACCATCGCGGTCAACCTCTGCGCCATGCTCGTCAGCATACCGCTGGGCCTGATCTTCGGCATCTATGCGGCGCTGAAGAAGAACAAGTGGCAGGATCACGTTATCTCCGTGGTCATCATGCTGTTCATCTCGGTTCCGGCCTACGTCTACGCCTTCGTCGTGCAGTACTTCCTGGGCTTCAAGCTGGGCTGGTTCCCGATCGTCGTCAACGCGGGAACCAACTATCTGGATCCGGCCATGCTCAAGTCCATGGTGCTGCCCATCATGGCCATGTCCTTCGGCACCATCGCAAGCCTGATGCGCGCGGTGCGCGCGGAGCTGACGGAGACGCTGACCAGCGACTACATGCTGCTGGCCCGCACCAAGGGCCTGACCCGCCGCCAGGCCACCCTGCGCCACGCCCTGCGCAACTCCATGGTGCCCATCATGCCCATGATCGTCGGCCAGTTCGTGGCGGTGCTGTCCGGCTCGCTGATCATTGAAAAAATCTTCGGCATCCCCGGCATCGGCAGCACCTACATCTCGTCGATCCTGGAGCGCGACTACGCCCTGTTCCTGGCGGTGAGCATGTTCTACACGGTCATCAGCCTGGTGGCCACGCTGGTGATCGACGTGAGCTATGGTCTGGTGGATCCCCGGATTCGCATGGGAGGTGGCAAGAGCAATGACTAATCAAGCTTTCCCGGAGCGCGCGCCGGAGAAATTCGTCTTTGTGCAGCGCAGGGAGGACATCCACGACGCGAAGTTTGAGACCAAGGCCGTGGGCTACTTCGGCGACGCGTGGAGCCGCTTCAAGAAGAACAAGGGCTCGGTGGTTGCGGCCATCATCATCGTGCTGCTGATCCTCTTTGCGGTGCTCACGCCCATCTTCTCCACCTACAACATGGCCTTCACGGACGTTTACTACACCTACGCCCTGCCCAAGAGCAACTTCATGAGCCGCTTCGGCTTCTGGGACGGCTGCAGCAGCAAGACCGTGAACCAGCAGACCTACGACTACTACGAGGGCATGGGCGCAATCGTGGAGGTCAGGGACTGCTACGAGTCCACCGTCAACGGCCGCACCAACACCTACTACGACGTGGTGCTCGACTCCTACAAGGCCGTGGGCTACGTCTACATCAACCTGACCCCGTCCGAATATCAGGCGGCGCTGGACTATCAGAATGAAACCGGCGTTCAGCTGTTCTATCCCCTGGTCAACACCTCCAAGGTGGTGCAGGAGATGAACAAGGACAACGCCAACTACTGGTACGAGCATGACGCGAAGGGCATCGCCAAGCGCGACGCGGACGGCAATGTGATTCCGATCTACAAGAAGGACGAGACCAGCCCGGACGGTCTGGCCTACGCTGCCAGCAAGATGGGCGGCGCGCAGGTTCAGCTGCGCGTGAATTACTACGACTGGTTCACCTACATCAACGGTCAGGAGCCCTGCTTCCTGTTCGGCACGGACAACCTGGGCCACGACATCCTGTCCCGCCTGGCCTCCGGCGCGCGCTTCTCGCTGATGCTCAGCGTCATCGTCTCCGCCCTCAACTTCCTCATCGGCACGATCTACGGCGCGATCGAGGGTTACTACGGCGGCAAGGCGGACATGGTCATGGAGCGCATCGTGGACGTGCTCTACTCTGTTCCGTACATGGTGCTGTTCTCCCTGCTGCAGCTGCGCTGGGGCAAGGAGATCGGCGTGGTGAGCGCGCTGCTGCTGGCCTTCGTATTGACCGGCTGGATTGGCGTGGCCAGCACCGTGCGCACCCAGTTCTACCGCTTCAAGGGTCAGGAGTATGTGCTGGCCGCACGAACCCTGGGCGCAAGCGACGCGCGCATCATCGCCCGGAGCATCCTGCCCAACTCCCTGGGAACGATCATCACGGCCTGCGTGCTGATGGTGCCCAGCGTGATCTTCACGGAATCGTCCCTGTCTTATCTGGGCGTTCTGAACCTGGACTCCTCCACGCTGACCAGCGTAGGCACCATGCTTTCCAACGGACAGACGGCGCTGTCGACCTATCCCCACGCGATCTTCTTCCCGGCGCTGTTCATTTCCCTGATGATGATCTCCTTCAACCTGTTCGGTAACGGCCTGCGCGATGCGCTCAATCCGACGTTGAGAGGAGCGGAGGAATAACGATGGACGAGAGAGAAAAGATTCTTCAGGCGCAGAACCTGACGGTTTCCTTCCGCACCAACGAGGGCATGGTGCGCGCGGTGCGCGGCGTCGATTTCGACTTGTACAAGGGTGAGACGCTGGCCATCGTGGGCGAATCCGGCTCGGGAAAGTCGGTCACGGCGAGGTCGCTGATGGGCATCCTTGCCCCCAACGCGGTGGTGGACGCGGGCTCCATCCTCTACGACGGCGTGGACCTGCTGCAGCTGAAGGAGGATCAGTTCCACAAGTACCGCGGCAACAAGCTGGGCATGATCTTTCAGGACCCGCTGTCCAGCCTGAACCCCATCATGAAGATCGGAAAGCAGCTGACCGAGTCCATGCTGCTGAACGAGAAGATTTCCAAAAAAGACGCGAAGGAGCGGGCGCTGAAGCTGCTGGCGGGCGTGGGCATCTCCGACCCGGAGCGCCGGTTCAACCAGTACCCCTTCGAGCTGTCCGGCGGCATGCGGCAGCGCGTGGTCATCGCCATCGCCCTGTCTGCCAACCCGGAGATCCTGATCTGCGACGAGCCGACCACCGCGCTGGACGTGACCATTCAGGCGCAGATTCTGGAGCTCATCAACGCCATCAAGGAAGAACGGAAGCTCTCCGTCATCTTCATCACCCACGACATGGGCGTGGTGGCCAACATGGCCGACCGCATCGCCGTGATGTACGCGGGCAAGATCGTGGAGTACGGCACGGCGGACGAGATCTTCTATCAGCCCGCCCACCCCTACACCTGGGTGCTGCTGGCGTCCATCCCCGATCTGGACACCAGGGAGAAGCTGGAGTCCATTCCGGGCACGCCGCCCAACATGCTCTTCCCGCCCAAGGGCGACACCTTTGCGCCTCGCAACGCCTACGCCATGGCGATCGACTTCGAGGAGGAGCCGCCGCTGTTCCAGCTTTCGCCCACCCACTATGCGGCCAC
>CAMBWJ010000199.1 GCA_945871545.1 uncultured Clostridia bacterium
TCTCCGGCTCTGGCCTGGGCGCGGCGGGCTTGCCTGATGCCACAGCCATCAGCCGTTCACGCAGGTTTCTCATAGCGCCATCAGCCTTTCGGTCAGCAGCAGCGCCGTCTGCTTGCCGCGCTCGCCCACCTCTGCGCGGGGGCCGACGCACGACGGACAGCCCGACTCGCACGGGCACGCCCTGATCAGCGAATGGACGTCGCCGAAGATCAGGCTGCGCATGCCGTACACGCGCTCGCTCAAGCCGATGCCGCCGGCATAGTTGTCAAAGACGATGATCGTCGGCAGCTTGGTGAACGGGTCGCGCACGCGGTACTGCACGCAGATATCGCTCGGGGAGCACATCAGGTACAGCGGAATGATCTGGCGCAGCGCATTGGCGATGCCCAGCATGCCGCCCTGCAGATCGTCCATGGAGAGCCCGCCGGTCAGGCGCTCATCCAATGCCCACCAGCAGGCGTTCGTCGGCATCTCCAATTCCGGCAGATCGACCGGGCCGAAGCCCAGCGTCTCCTGCGTGTTCAGCTTGAACTTTTTGAACATCGTCACCAGCCAGGTGACCAGCACCTCGCCGTAGGCCATCGTGCCCGTGCCCAGCGGCTGCTCCTTGAGCACGTCGAGCACCTTCACGCTGGTGTTGAGGTCGGCGTCGGTATAATAGTCCACGTTCACGCTGCGTACATAGGCCTTTTTCTCGGTGAAGTCGAGCTTTTCCACCTGGAACTGCTGGCCCTCGTGCATGTAAATCGCGTGCTCGTGCAGCAGCATGGGCACGGTATAGCGGTCCATCTCGCCGATCACATTGTGGTGCGCGGGATTGGTGATGTCAATGATGACGAAATTCTCGCTGGTCACCGAGCGCAGCGACAGGTCGGCCGCCGGGAATTCCTCGGCCATCCAGTAATACCGGCCGCCGGTCAGGTTCAGAATCTGCTCCTCGCACAGGTAATTAAGCAGCTCCTGCGTGGAGACGCCGTCGGCGTACTGCTCACCTTCCTCAAACGGCAGCTCGTACGCCGCGCACTTGACGTGATTGAGCAGCACATACAGGTTGTCCGGGTGCACCAGCGCGTTTTCGGGCGAACGGCCAAAGAAGTACGCGGGGTGCGTGACGACGTACTGATCCAGCGCTGAGGAGGACGCGACCACGACCGTCAGCGCCGTGTTCTTGCGCCGGCCCGCGCGTCCAGCCTCCTGCCAGGTGCTGGCGATCGAGCCCGGATAGCCGCACATCACGCACGCGTCAAGCTGGCCGATGTCGATGCCCAGCTCCAGCGCGTTGGTGGAAACCACGGTCATCACGTTTCCGGCGCGCAGCTCGCGCTCGATCTCCCGCCGCTGGGTGGGCAGATAGCCGCCGCGATAGCCGCGCACCTGTCCGGCGTTGCCCAGCGGATCGCGCACCATGTCCTTGAGGTAGCGCACCAGCACCTCCACCGTCAGCCGCGCGCGCGCGAACACGATGGACTGCACGCCGGCCTTCAGCAACGATGCTGCGATGTTCCGGGTCTCCGGGATGGAGCCCGCGCGGATGCCCAGCTGGGCGTTCACCACCGGAGGATTGTAGAAGATCACGTTGCGCTCTCCCGCAGGCGCGCCGTTTTCGTCCACCAGCACCATTTGCTTGCCGGTCATACTTTCGGCCAGCTCCTTCGGATTGCGGATGGTGGCGCTGCAGCAGATGAACACCGGGTCGGATCCGTAGAAGGCGCAGATGCGCTTCAGCCTGCGGATGACGTTGGCCAGGTTCGAGCCGAACACGCCGCGATAGGCGTGAATCTCGTCGATGACCACGTACCTGAGGTTCTCGAACAGCTTGATCCACTTGGCGTGATGCGGCAGGATGCCCTGATGGAGCATGTCCGGGTTCGTCACCACCACGTGTCCCGCCTGGCGGATGGCCGAGCGGGCGCTGGCGGGGGTGTCGCCGTCGTAGGTGTAGGCCTTGATGGGGCAGTCGATGGACTCGATCATCGAGTACAGCTCCGCCGCCTGGTCGCTGGAGAGCGCCTTGGTCGGGAACAGGTACAGCGCACGGGCGGACTCATCCTTCAGGATCGCATCCAGCACCGGCACGTTGTAGCACAGCGTCTTGCCCGAGGCCGTGGGCGTGACCACGACCAGATCCTTGCCCTCCAGGGCACAGGCGATGGCTTTCGCCTGGTGGATGTAGGGCCTCTCGATGCCCTTCTTTTGAAGCGCAGCAAGCACGCCCGGATGCAGATTCTCCGGGAATGCGCCGTATTTCGCCGCGCGCTCCGGAAGCACGCGCCAGCTGGTCACGTTCTTCATGAATGCGGGGCTGTTTTTGAGATGGTCGATGTACTCTCTTACGGTCATGCTGCGCCCTTTCTTCCCTGTAAATCAGCTTACGATCACGAGCTCGGTGCCCTCCACGGCCTCCCGAACCAGCGCCTCGATGTCCAGCTTGCTCTCCGCCTTGGGCATGGTGTCCAGCTTGGGCTTGGTCACCGGATGGCGGGGCGTGAACACCGTGCAGCAGTCCTCGTAGGGCAGGATGGAGGTCTCGTAGGTGCCGATGCGCTTGGCGATGTCCATGATCTCGGTCTTGTCCATGCCGATCAGCGGACGGAACACCGGCATCTCGCATACCGCGTCGGTGCAGACGATGGACTCCATGGTCTGGGAGGCCACCTGACCCAGGCTCTCGCCGGTGATCAGCGCGTTGCACTCGTTCTGCTTCGCAATCTCCTGGGCGATGCGCATCATGAAGCGGCGGGTGATGAGCGTGCCCAATCCCTCAGGGCACTTCTCGTGGATTTCCAGCTGGCACTTGGTGAAGGGCACCAGATACACCCGCATGCCGCCGGAGTACTCCGCCATCTCCTTCGCCAGCTGCATCACCTTGTCCCGGGCCAGCTCGCCGGTGTAGGGCGGCGACTGGAAGTGGATGGCGCAGCAGCGCACGCCGCGCTTCATCATGCAGTAGCCCGCCACCGGGGAATCGATGCCGCCGGACAGCAGCAGCGCCGCGCGTCCGCTGGAGCCCATGGGCAGTCCGCCCACGGCCATGATCTCCTCGCAGCAGATGTAGCAGTTGTCGCGAATCTCCACCCGCAGCTTGTGCTGGGGATTGTGGATGTCCACCGTCAGGTGGGGATTGGACTCCAGGATGCGCCCGCCCAGCTCCGCGGCGAACTCCAGCGAGTTCATCGGGAACTTCTTGTCGCTGCGCTTGCCGTAGACCTTGAAGCTGCCGCGCTTGCCCTTCATCATCTCGATGCACTGCTCAGCGATCACGTCCAGATCCTTCTCGCACTCGATGGCGGGGCTGACGGAGTACAGGCCGAACACCTTGCGCACGCGACGCACGCACTCGTCCATGTCCTCCACGTCGGAGACGTAGATGCGGGAATCGGACAGCCAGACCCTGCCGCCGATGGGCTTCACGGCCCGCTTGACGTTGTCCGTGAGCAGCTTCAGAAAGTGCGGGCGGTTTGCGCCCTTCAGAAATACTTCGCCGTAGCGAACCAGCAGTACCTTGCGCATGATTTATCTCCTTGCATATTTTTTCAGCTGCGCATAGAGCTCTGCGAGGCACTGCGCGGCATAGTCAATCTCTTCGATGGTGGTGTGGGGGCTCAGGCTGAAGCGCAGCGCCCACTCGGCGCGGCTGGGGGAAATACCCATGGCTGTGAGCACGCCACTCACCTTCAGCTTTTTCGATGAACAGGCCGAGCCGGTGGAGGCGTACACGCCCCTGCTCTCCAGCGCGTGGAGCATGACCTCGCCCCGCACGCCCGGGAAGCTCAGGTTCACGATGTGCGGCGCAGCCTGCTCCGGCTCCGGGCCGTTGATCAGCAGCTCCGGCACCGCATCCCTGAATTTCTCGATCAGGTGCAGCTTCTTCTGCATGAGTTCTGCCTGCATCTGCGGCCCCAGATTCAGCATCTCCTGCACCGCGGCCATCAGGCCCGCAATGCCCGGCGTGTTCTCCGTGCCGGAGCGCAGGCCGCCCTCCTGACCGCCGCCGATCTGCCGGGGTGCAAAGCGCAGGCCCTTGCGGTACACCAGCGCGCCCTCGCCCTTGGGGCCGTGAATCTTGTGGCTGGACAGGGTGTAGAGGTCCACATATTTGAGGTCGATGGGCACGCGCAGAAAGCCCTGCACGCCGTCCACATGGATGATCGCGCGGCCGTTCACCAGCTCGTACAGGCGCGGAACGTCCAGCTTCGCGCCGGTCTCGTTGTTCACCTGCATGCAGCTGACGAGGCTCGCGCCGTCGTCCAGCGCCTTTGCCAGCGCATCATAGTCCAGCTCGCCATGTTCGTTTACGCCGATCACCCGCACCTCGTGGCCCATGCGCTCCAGCTCCATGAAGCTCTCACGCACCGACGGGTGCTCCACCGCGCTCACCGCGACGAGCTGCCTGCCCCGCATGCGGCCCACCGTGCCCAGAATGGCAAGGTTGTTGCTCTCCGTGCCGCCGGAGGTGAACACGAGATTGTGATCCCCCGCGTGCAGCGCCTTCAATATAAGTTCCCTGCACGCGCGAACCTGCTGAAAGGCCTCCACCGCAGGCTTGTACACCGACGAGGGGTTGTAGTAGCC
>CAMBWJ010000200.1 GCA_945871545.1 uncultured Clostridia bacterium
CAGCTTGCGCTGTGCAGTCGTCACCCGTCCTTTTCCTCGATCTTGAGCATCCGGTATCCGATGCCGATGTGCGTCTGGATGTACTGCGGGGAGTCTGCGCCGCGCTCAAGCTTCCGCCGCAGCGTCGCCATGAACACGCGCAGGGAGACGACGTCGTTCTCCCAGCTGCTGCCCCAGACGCTCTGCGTGATGAACTTGTGCGTGAGTACCTTGCCGGTGTTTTTTGCCAGCAGGCAGAGCAGCTTGTATTCGATGGGTGTCAGGTGCAGCTCCTCCTCGCCAAGGTACGCGCAGCAGGACGCGAAGTCAATGCGCAGCTGCCCGTTGACGTAGACGGCCTGTTGCGGGCTGTCGCTTCGGGCGAGCGCGAGGCGGCGCTGCGTGGCGCGCAGGCGGGCCAGCAGCTCGTCCACGGAGAAGGGCTTGGTCAGGTAGTCGTCCGCTCCGGCGTCCAGCGCGTCGATCTTGTCGCTGTCCTCGCTGCGGGCGCTGATGACGATGATGGGCACGTTCGACCAGGTGCGCACCTTGCGGATGATCTCCACGCCGTCCATGTCCGGCAGACCCAGATCCAGCAGAATGATATCCGGGTTGTGGGAGGTTGCCTGAAGGATGGCCTCCTCGCCGGTCAGCGCCTCGATGAAGCGGTAGCCGTTGGCCTTGAGGGTGGTGGTGATCAGCGTGCGCACGGGCTTGTCGTCCTCCACCACCAGAATCGTATACTTATTCATGCAACTGAACCTCCTCTGCGGGAAGCGTAAATTCAAAGATCGTGCCGTGGGGCTGGTTGTCCCTTACGCTGATCGCGCCGCCGTGGGCCGTGACGATGGACTTGCACAGAAACAGCCCCAGACCCAGGCTGCGGCGGCTGTCTGCCACCCGATTCGCGCCACTGTAAAACATGTCGAACACCTGCGCCTTGGCCTCGTCGGAGATGCCGGGGCCGTCGTCGGCGATGCGCACCACCACCCACGCCCCCGACCTCTCCGTGGAGATGCGGATGTGGGAGCCCGCCGGAGTGTATTTGACGGCGTTGTCCACGATGTTGATGACCACCTGCACGATCAGCCGCGCGTCCATGTGGGCGAGGAGGAGGTCCTCGCCGCTGCGCACGCTGATCTCGTGCTCCACGCTCTTTCGATTGATGTGGCGCAGCGCCTCGGCGATGACCTCGTCCATCAGCTCCGCGGAGGGGTTCAGGTTCATGCGGCCCTCCTCGATGCGCGTGACGGACAGCAGGTTCTCCACCAGGTTGATCAGCCACATGGAATCGTCGTAGATGTCGGCGTAGAGCTGCCGCTTGGTGGCCTCGTCGAAGTCGGCGGCGCTGGTCAGCAGGTTGCTGGCGTTTCCCGAGATGGAGGTCAACGGCGTGCGCAGGTCGTGGGAGATGGAGCGCAGCAGGTTGGCCCGCAGCTGCTCGTTCTTGGCGAGGATGGCGGCGGCCTCCTTCTCACGGGCGTTCTTTTCGTTCTCCAGCGCCAGCGCGCCCTCGCCCAGCATGGACAGCAGCACGCTGTTTTCAAAGGAGCCCAGCGGCTCCCCGTTGACCGCGATGCCCACCACGCCGTACACGTTCTGATTGACGCGGATGGCCAGGTACAGACATCTCGCGCCGGAGAAGGTATCCGTGGTCGCGCCGGCGTGCTTGTTGTTCCGCAGCACCCACTGCGCCACCGCGCGCTCGTCCTCGCCGGTCATGTCCTCGCGCAGCGTCCCCGGCTGCGCGGCGAACAGGCGCGGTGCGCCCAGCTCTCCGCCCTCGCAGAGGTAGGCCACCACGTCCCGGTTCAGGAGTTTGACGATCTGATCCGCCAGCGCGGAGGCGATCTCCTCCCGATCCCGTGCGCGGTTGAGTAGCTGGTCGGTGTCGAAGAGGATCTTCGTGCGGTAGGCCGCCTCCGCTGACTGCCGGGCGTGGTTCTTCAGCCGGACGGTGAGCGTGCCGGTGATGTAGGCCGCCAGGAACATGATGACGAAGGTCACCGGATAGCCCGCGTCGTAGGCGTGCAGCGTGTAGCGCGGCTCGGTGAACAGGTAGTTGAAGATCACCACGCTGGCGATGGAGGAGATGATGCTGTAGCCCGGGTGCGTCGTAACCAGCGAGGTGATGAGCACGCCCAGGATGTAGGCCATGATGATGTTGGCCTCGCTGAAGCCCAGCTCGTAGAACGCCACGCTCAGCGCGGTTGCGCCCATCAGCACGAAGAAGCTCTTGAGCAGGTCGCGCAGGGAAAGGATCGGCGGCCGCCTGCGGCTGCGCCGGGGCCGGTAGTCCGCGTCGGAGGCGCTGTCCGGGATGATGTAGATGTCCATGGACGGCGCGCGGGCGATCAGCTGATCCGTGAGCGACGGCTTGGGCAGCAGGCGCTTGTGCGCCGCCGCGCTGCGGCCCAGCACGATCTTGCTGACCCCGGAGAGCCGGGCGAACTCCGCGATCTGGTAGGGAATGTCGTCGCCGCAGACCGTCTCGATGGTCGCGCCCAGCTGCCGCGCCAGGCGCATGTTCGCGCGCAGGCGGTCCCGGTCGGCCTCGGACATGGCGGAAAAGTCGGGGGTTTCCACGTAGAGCGCCGTGAAGCCGCCGTGGAAAGCCGCCGCCATGCGCGCCGCCGTGCGGATGATCCGGGCGTTGGAGGGCGCGGAGGACAGGCAGACCAGGATGTGCTCGTCGGTGTGAAAGCGCGCGCTTTTCTCTCCGGTCAGCAGGTTCACCCGGTCGGCGCAGCGCCGCAGCGCGATCTCCCGCAGCGCCCGCAGCGTCTCCAGCGTCCAAGGCGCATCCGCATGCTCCGAACGCAGGCGCTCCAGCAGATCCTCCGGCTCGATGTCCACCAGCTCCACCTGATCAGCCCGGTCGAACACCTCGTCTGGGATGCGCTCCCGCTCCGGTGCGCCGGTGATGGCGGCAACCTGGTCGTTCAGGCTCTCGATGTGCTGCACGTTCACCGTGGCGTAGACGTCGATCCCGGCGTTGAGCAGCTCCTCCACGTCCTGATACCGCCTGCTGTGGCGGCAGAGCGGGGCGTTGACGTGGTTCAGCTCATCCAGCAGGATCAGCCTGGGTCTGCGGCGCAGCGCCGCATCCAGGTCGAACTCGCCCGCGCCACCGGGCAGGCGCATCATCGGCAGGCGCTCCAGCGCACCCATGCGGGAGCGGGTTCCCGGCCGGCCGTGGTCGTCCACCCAGCCGCAGACCACGTCCACGCCCCGCCGCCGCGCTTCCTGCGCCGCCTGAAGCATGGCGCAGGTCTTGCCCACGCCCGGAGCGTAGCCAAAGAAGATCTTCAGTTGTCCGCGGTTGCGTTCCGCCGCGCGTCCCTGCATCTCCATCCGATCTCTCCCCCGAAGTGATTCTCAAGGCTTGTACAATCCTATTTTATCACCCTTCGGGAAATATTGTGTGAATCCCTGCGCCTTTTTTCGTGTTCCTCTTCCGGCCCGCGCACGCAGCGGTCGATGAAGCGATCGATCCCCTTCGTGAACCGGAGGCCAAGCAGCGCGAACAGTATGAAGGCTGCAAAGAGCAAGATATCCTGCATGTTCTTCCCCCCTGACGTTTCCCCGGCTCAGATGTGCAGGCACTTCTGGATGTCCCGGCTGCTGCCCAGCACCAACACCGTCTCGTCCGCCGTCAGCACGGTGGAGGAGGTCACGCCGATGTCCAGCTTGCTGGTCTTCTTGATGCCCAGAATGTTGATGTTGTACCTGCGGCGCACATCCAGCGCGCCCACGCTCTTGCCCACCCAGCTGCGGGGAACGCTGACCTCCACGATGGCGTTGTCGTCGTCCAGCTCGATGTAATCGATGATGTGGTCGGAGGTGTAGCGGATGGCCGTCCAGGAGGCCAGCTGCTTCTCGGGATAGACCACCTCGTCCGCGCCGTTGCGCAGCAGGAACTTGGCGTGCACGTCCCGCGCCGCGCGGGCAACCACCTGCTTCGCGCCCAGCTCCTTCAAAAGCGCCGTGGTCTCCAGCGAGCTCTGGAAATCGTCGCCGATGGCAACGATGCACACGTCGAAGTTGCGCACGCCCAGTGAGGCCATGAAGTTGTGATTCTTGCTGTCGCCAATCTGCGCGTTGGTCACGTAGGGCAGCACCGCCTCCACGCGCTCCTCCTTCTGGTCGATGGCCATCACCTGATGGTGCAGCTCGTGCAGCTTGATGGCGATGTGCCGCCCGAATCTTCCCAGTCCTACCAACAGCACGCTCTTCATATGTACATCTCCTCATCCCACAGTAATTTTTTCCTTCGGCAGCCGGGACACATAGGCCCGCTTGCCCGACGCCGCCGCAAAGATCAGCGTCAGTCCCCCGACCCTGCCGAAGAACATCAGTCCCATCAGAATCCATCTCGACGCGGCGCACAGCCCGGGCGTGATGCCCAGCGTCAATCCCACCGTGCCGATGGCGGACGCGGCCTCGAACAGGCAGGTGAGCACCGGCAGATCCTCCAGCAGGCTGATGGCCAGCCCGCCCAGCAGAAACAGCATCAGATACATCAGCAGGATCGCCGCCGCGCTGCGCAGCGCGTCCGTGGCGCTCCGGGGCCCGAAGCAGCG
>CAMBWJ010000201.1 GCA_945871545.1 uncultured Clostridia bacterium
TCACGAGCATCCTCACGATCACGGCCATCATCACGACCATCCGCATCCCCATGACCACGAGCATTCGCACTGTGAGCAGGGCTCCTGCGCAGGTTGCGCGGGCTGCGGCGACGTGGATCCCAAGACCGAGCTGATCGCGCTGATGAAGTACATGGTGGGCCACAACGCCGCCCACGCAAATGAGCTGGCCCAGCTGGCCGGAAAGCTTCAGGACATGGGCGAGAGCGTCGCCTACGAGCAGGTGATGCAGGCCGTGTCCGATTTTGAAAAGGGCAACATGCGCCTGTCCACGGTGCTGGCGGCGCTGAACGCCTGAATGGAGGGATGAAGGATGTGCCTGTCCACGGTTTACAAAAATGAAAAGACCCCTGAAAACGAGATTCTGAAGAATGTGATGACCATCACCTGCGAGAACGGCTTTGTGACGCTGACGGACATCCTGGGCCGCGAGGCCGTGGTGGAGGGTGAGCTGCTCCGCGCGGACCTCACCGGCGGCACCGTGGTGCTGCGGACGAAGGCGAGCTGATCCTTTGCCGGTACCCGGAGACGGGTATCGGCATTTTCAATTGGATGAAGGAGGGAAATCATGGCGCTTTACGAGGTGGTGCGCGAGATTGAGAACAGCTGCTCGCGCAACCAGATGCGGGACGTGTTCTTCGACGAGATCGAGACGGACGATCCTCTGGAGGCGGTACGCCGCATGCTGAAGGACGAGACGAATCCGGTGCTGACGCTCGAGGAGCACGACGGGGAGAGCCTGACGGTGTACGCGGAGTGCTCCGGAATCACTCAGCGCTTCCTTTTCACCAGAATTTGACGAAAAGAAGTGCTAATTCTGGGTGAATCCCTTGCAAGATGTTGACTTTTGTGCTAAGATTAAAGGGTATAATAAGCTGACCATAGGTCTGCTCGTCTATACATCACAGTATGAGGAGGAAACAACAAATGACTGTTCCCGAGATTTTGGAAGAGCGCTCTGCTTTTTCGTTTGAGGTATTTCCGCCGAAGACGGATGTTGGAATGGAAAAGCTCTGCGGTGAGGGCGGTGTGCTGGATCATCTCTATGAGCTGCGTCCGGACTACATCTCCTGCACTTACGGCGCGGGCGGAACCAACGTCGGCAAGAACCTCGAGGTTCTGGACAAGATCAAGAAGGACGGCAAGGCCATTCCGGTGACCCACTTTACCTGCATCGCCAACACCAAGGAAGGCATCAAGGATCAGCTGGAAACCTATCTGGCCCACGGCATCGATCATATGCTGGCCCTGCGCGGCGACATTCCCTTCGGCTGGACCGGAACCAACGGCGATCTGCACTATGCCACCGAGCTGGTCTCCTTCGTGCGCAAGGAGTTCGGCGACAAGTTCTCCATCGCGGTCGCGGGCTCTCCCGAGGGCCACATCGCATGCCGCAGCCTGGATGCGGACGTCTCCTTCCTGAAGCAGAAGCAGGATGAGGGCGCCGACTACATCATGACCCAGCTGTGCTGGGACATGGACGCCTTCCGCCGCTGGATGGACAAGATTCGCGGCGCAGGCATCTGGATGCCCGTGGACGTCGGCATCATGCCCGTGCTGGACGCGGCGGCCACCATCAACATGGCCCTGTCCCGCAACGGCTGCGTGATGGATCGCAAGCTCTGCGAGATCATCTCCAAGAACTGGATCTTCCCGAACCCCTTCGCGCCGAACGAGTCCGAGGAGTCCATCGCCGCCAAGAAGGCTTCCTTCAAGGAGGCGGGCATGGAATACACCATCCGCATGATCGACGAGTACCGCACCTGCGGCATCGACGGCATCCACCTCTATGCGCTGAACAAGTGGGAGGACGTGACCCGTCTGGTCAAGGAAGCCGGCATCAAGGACATCGTCTGAGAAAGAAGAATAATCCCTTCCGCCGGCGCGTGCCGGCGGAAGAGAAAATCGGAGCTGGAATATGACACACACCATTGCTGTTGCCGGAAAGGGCGGCGTCGGTAAGACGACCACCTGCGGCATGTTGATCGAATACCTTTGCAAGAAGCAGAACGGCCCCATTCTGGTGGTCGATGCGGATGCAAATTCCAATCTGAACGAGGTGCTGGGCGTCGAGGTGGAAACCACGCTGGGCGACATCCGGGAGGAGATGGCCCGGGCCGAGCTGATGAAGGACAGCCCCATTCCAAAGGGCATGACCAAGGCGGACTACGCCGAGATGAAGTTTTCCTCCGCACTGATCGAGGAGGATGACTTTGACATGCTCGTCATGGGCCGCACCCAGGGCAAGGGCTGCTACTGCTACGTCAACGGCGTTCTCAAGGCCCAGATGGACAAGTATTACGGCAACTACCGGTACATGGTGATCGACAACGAGGCGGGTCTGGAGCACATCAGCCGCGGCGTGCTGCCGCATGTGGACACGCTTCTGCTCATCAGCGACTGCTCCCGCCGGGGAATTCAGGCCGTGGCCCGCATTGCCGAGATGGTCAGGGACCTGGAGCTCAAGCCCGGCACCATGAAGTTGATCGTCAACCGCGCGCCCGGCGGCGTGCTGAACGCCGCGGTTCTCGAGGAAATTGAAAAGCATGGCCTGGATCTGGTCGGCGTTCTCCCGCAGGACGAAACCGTCTACGAGTACGACTGCGAGGGCAAGCCCAGCGCCAAGGTTCCGGAGGACAACCCGGTCAAGGTCGCGCTTCGCTCAATTATGGAAAAACTGGATCTGTAAACTAAGAACTTAGGGGGATACGATTATGGCTTTTAATCCGAAGAAGCAGGCATACAACGCTTCCATCAATGCCGTGACGCTCGGCACCGGTGAGAAGAGCATCGTTGTCGGCGGCGAGAACGTTTTCCCGTTCTACACCTTCGACGCACCGATCGCCAACAGCCCGAAGATCGCCATCGAGATCAACGACAAGGGCATGGCGTCCCTTCAGACCGCCGGCATGAAGGCGGCCTTCGAGGGCTGCGCCACCGTCGCCGACATGGCGAAGAAGGCCGAGGAGATCGAGGGCGTTTCCGCCGTCTGCCTGCATTTTGAGAGCGCGGATCCCAACGGCGAGAACATGCCCGTTGAGGATTGCGTCGCCATGGCCAAGGCCGTTGCGGATGCAACCGCCCTGCCGATCATCATCATGGGCTGCAAGAACATCGAGAAGGACTCCGAGATCTTCTCCAAGGTTTCCGAGGCCCTGCAGGGCAAGAACATCCTGGTTCTGGCTGCCCGCGAAGAGAACTACAAGACCGTCGGCGCCTCCGCCGGCATGGCTTACAACCAGAAGGTTGGCGCCGAGTCCGCCGTGGACATCAACCTGGCCAAGCAGCTCAACGTGCTCATCGGTCAGCTGGGCGTTCCCGCACAGTCCGTCCTGATGAACCTGGGCTCCTCCTGCGCCGGCTACGGCTACGAATACCTCTCCTCCACCCTTGACCGCGTGAAGGCCGCCGCACTGGCGCAGAACGACGCCCAGCTGCAGATGCCCATCGTGACGCCCGTCTCCACCGAGACCTGGAACGTCAAGGAAGCGATGCTCTCCGAAGAGGAAGCTCCGGAATGGGGCGACGTCGAAGAGCGCGGCATCGAAATGGAAATCACCACCGCTGCCGCCTGCCTCGCCAGCGGTTCCGATTTGGTGATCATGAAGCATCCTGCCGCAATCAAGACGATTGCGCAGTTCATCGACAGCCTGATGTAAGCTGGGAAGGGAGAGAAACACAATGGCACTCAAAGGTCTTGATATTTTTAAGCTGACTCCGAAAAAGAACTGCAAGGAATGCGGCAGCCCCACCTGCATGGCGTTCGCAATGAAGGTTGCGCAGGGCTCTGTCTCCATCGACAAGTGCCCCTACATGTCCGATGACGCGCTGGCCACCCTGTCCGAGGCGACTGCGCCCCTGATGAAGACCATCACCGTCGGCATCGGCGCCAACGAGCACAAGCTGGGCGGCGAAACCGTGCTGTTCCGTCACGAAAAGACCCTGGTCAACAAGAACCTCTACGCAGCCACCCTGTGCTCCTGCATGAGCGCTGAGGAAGTCGATTCCGCCATCGCCGCCGTCAAGAAGGTGGACTACGAGCGCATCGGCGAGCGCGAGTTCGTTGAGTTCCTGTTCCTGAACTATGCGGGCAACGGCGTTGACAAGTATGTCGAGCTGGTCAAGAAGGCCGCAGAGGCCGACCGCGCGCTGATCCTGAACTGCACCGACGCCGAGGCCGCCAAGGCTGCCCTGGAAGTGTGCAAGGCGGGCAAGCCCATCCTCAACGGCGCCAACAAGGCCAATGCCGCCGAGATGAGCGCCATCGCCACCGCCGCAGGCGTGACCCTGGGCGTGCAGGGCGAGAGCATCGAGGAGCTGTATGACACCGTCAAGGCTCTGGAAGCTGCCGGCAACAAGAACCTGGTGATCGACGTCACCGGCAAGGACGCCAAGGAAACCCTGAAGAACGCCGTGCTGGTTCGCCGCACCGCTCTGAAGGATGGCGACCGCTCCTTCGGCTATCCGTCCATCGTCAACCTCAACAAGCTGG
>CAMBWJ010000202.1 GCA_945871545.1 uncultured Clostridia bacterium
GCATCGACGAAGAGATGCGCACGGTTTACATCGAAAGAGTGTTCAGTCGGCTGGAGGATTACGCTGAAAAATTGTAGTGATTCTGATGCCGATCAGAGACTGAAATTAGCAAGACAGACAGGTGCTTTGGCAATATGCTGAAGCACTATTTGTTTGCCTATTTTGATAGCAAGGAGACTTTTGCATGAAAAACCCCTTCGTTGGCCTGTTCCATTCCCGGGACAAGCCCCGAAACGCCATCTCCGCTGCGCCGACCTTCTTCTTCGGCCCCAGCAACGCGGGCAAATCGGTCAACCCCAAGAACGCCGTGCAGGTGTCCACGGTCTACGCCTGCGTGCGCGTCATTGCGGAAACCATCGCATCCCTGCCGCTGGCAGTCTACGAGGAGACCGAAACCGGCAGTCAGAAGGCGACGGAGCATCCGCTGTACCGCATTCTCCACGATGAGCCGAATCCCGAGATGACCTCCTTCGTCCTGCGCGAGGTCATGCTCAGCCATCTGCTGCTGTGGGGCAATTCCTACTGCCAGATCATCCGCACGGGCAAGAATCACATCGCCGGTCTGTACCCGCTGCTCCCGGACCGCATGGAGGTCGATCGGGACAGTAAGACAGGCGCGCTGGTCTACACCTATACCACCACGGAGGGCAATGCAGTCAAGCTGAAGCCCTCGGATGTGCTGCACATTCCGGGGCTGGGCTTTGACGGCATCATGGGCTACAGCCCCATCGCGCTGGAAAAGAACGCCATTGGTCTGGGCATCGCCGCCGAGGAGTATGGCAGCACCTTTTTCAAGAACGGTGCGCGCCCCAGCGGCGTGCTGACGCACCCCAATACGGTGCGCGATCCCAAGCGCCTGCGCAACAACTGGAATGCGACCTATGGCGGCTCCTCCAACGGCGGCAAGGTTGCCATTCTTGAAGAGAATATGTCCTTCACACCGATCAGCCTGCGCAACGACGAGGCACAGTTCCTTGAGACGCGCAAGTTTCAGGTGGAGGAAATCTGTCGCATCTATCGTGTGCCGCCCCATCTGGTGGGCAATCTTGACCGGGCTACATTTGGTAACATCGAACACCAAAGCATTGATTTTGCCACGCATACCATCCGCCCCTGGCTGGTGCGCATAGAGCAGGCCATGAACCGCGCCCTCTTCGCAGACAGCGAGAAAGCCGGGAGCGCCGGTGGCAGGCGTTTCTATGTGCAGTTCAATCTGGACGGCCTGATGCGCGGTGACTACAAGAGCCGCATGGAGGGCTATGCCATCGCCCGGCAGAACGGCTGGATGAGCGCCAATGACATCCGCGAATTGGAGAATCTGAACCCGCTGTCCGAGGAGGAAGGCGGCAATGCCTACCTGATCAACGGCAACATGATTCCCATCAACCTCGCCGGTCTGGGTGTGCTCATGGGACTGCAAATCGCTGCCATGGGCAACGAAGAAATGCCCGAAGAAGGCGCACCGCCCGAAGAAACAGACAAGAAAAAGGAGTGATGCCGATTGAGAGAGATCATTCTGAACGGCTATATCGATGAGGAAATGTGGTACGGGGATGAAATCACCCCGGAAGGGCTTCACGATCAGCTGTATCCGCAGAATCAGGATCCTCAGGAGGAGCTTCGCATTATCCTCAACAGCTATGGCGGTTCGTGCAATGCTGCTGTCCGGATGTTCGATGACATTCGCGCATATCCGGGCGCTGTTCACATCATTGTGTCGGGGACTGCCGCTTCTGCCGCAACGGTGCTGGCTATGGCTGCAGACCGATTGGAGATGACACAGGGTTCCCTCTGGATGATCCATGATCCACTGGTGAATGCCTGGGGAAATGAACATGACCTCGAGGATGCTATCCGGCTGCTTCGCGCATGCAAGGAGAGCATCCTCAATGTTTATGCGCGGCGCTGCAAGAAGCCCCGTTCGGATGTCGGCGAGATGATGCGGGCAACCACTTGGATGGATGCAAGCCAGGCGCTGACAAACGGGTTCATAGACGGTGTTGTGGACTTGGGCAGCGGGGTCATCAACGCTGCTGTCTGCCATGAGGTCAGTCTCGGCGAGGCCAAGGAGAAGGTTCAGGCATGGATTGACCGCTCCAAACCGCCTTGCACGGGCCGAACGAGCGCATCGGCTGCCAAAGCCGTCACGCCTGCGCCTTCCAAAACCCCGGAAGCGCAGGAATCCACTGAACCTTCTGAGCAGACTGGCGTGCCTGTCAGTCAGCTTTTGAAGCGACTTGAACTGATCAAACCACGACGTTAAGGAGGAACACACATGAGTAAGATTGCTGAAATGCGCCAGAAGCGCGGCGACCTGTGGGACAAGGCGAAGGCCTTTCTGAACGAACACGCCGATGCGAACGGCATGATGTCCGCCGAAGATACTGCGACCTACGAGCGTATGGAGAAGGAGATCGACAACTTCGGCATCGCCATCGACCGTCAGGAGCGCGCGGAACGCCTCGAGCGCGAGATGAACGCGCCCACGTCCGACATCCTGTCTTCTCGCCCCGAAAAGCCTGTTCCCGACAAGCAGGGCCGTGCCTCGGACGAGTACAGGGATGCGTTCTGGAAGATGGTGCGCGACCGCAGTGCGCACTACACCGTCTTCAATGCCCTGCAGATCGGCACCGACAGCGAAGGCGGCTATCTGTGCCCGGACGAGTACGAGCGCACGCTGGTTCAGGCTCTGGAGGATGAGAACAAGCTGCGCTCCCTGTGCAAGGTGATTCGCACCTCCTCCGGCGACCGGAAGATCCCGCTTGTCGCCTCGCATGGCACGGCCAGCTGGGTGGATGAGGAGGGTGCCATTCCCGAGAGCGATGATGCCTTCGGCCAGATCACGCTGGGTGCGCACAAGGTCGCTTCCATCATCAAGGTCTCCGATGAGCTGCTGCAGGACAGCGTGTTCGATGTGGAGGGCTATATCGCTACCGAGTTCGCCCGTCGTGTGGGCGACGCCGAGGAGGCTGCCTTCATTAACGGCGACGGTTCCGGTAAGCCCTATGGCATGCTGCATGATACAAACGGCGCGGCTACCGGCGTGACTGCCGCCAGTGCTACCGCGCTCACTGCGGATGAGCTGATCGATCTGGTCTATTCGCTCAAGGCACCGTATCGCAAGCGTGCGCTCTTCCTGTTCAACGATCAGACCATCAAGGCCATCCGCAAGCTGAAGGACGGCAACGGCCAGTTCCTGTGGCAGCCCGGCCTGCAGGTGGGCCAGCCCAACACCCTGCTGGGCTATCGCTATGAGACCTCCACGCACATGCCGCTCATCGGCGCGGGCGCAAAGCCTGTTCTGTTCGGCGACATGTCCAGCTACTGGATCGCAGACCGCGAAGGTCGTTCCATCAAGCGCCTGAACGAGCTGTATGCCTCCACTGGCCAGATTGGCTTCCGTGTTACCCAGCGCCTGGATGCTCGTCTGGTGCAGCAGGAGGGCATGAAGTGCCTGACCATGAAGGCTGGCACCTGATGAGGAGGAAGGCACATGGGAAGTACCGCAAGAAACTATCACGCACACGGCGGGAACGAGTGGGTCGTCGGCGGCAAGCTGACGTTCCTGCCCGGTGCCGTCGTAGAAGGCGCAGACGGACTGTTCGACTTGCCCAGTGGCGGCGAACCGCCTTTGTCCTATATGGCTCCAAGCGAAGCAACCACGGTCACGGCGCTCCGTGAGGACTTCAATCGCCTGCTGTCTGCGCTGAATAAGGCCGGTCTCATGGCCAGCCCGACTTCCGAGTGAGGTGACCGGCTGTGGTCGTCACTACGGATGAGGTAAAAACTCATCTGCGCATCCAGCAGGATGAGGAGGACGGCTACATCAGCGGACTGATCGCACAGGCACAGGCGGCTGCGGAGGATTACTGTCGTGTGCAGTTTTCCGATCCGGCTCCTGAGCCTGTGCGTCTTGCCGTTCTGCTCATGGTCAGTCATTACTATGAAAACCGGGACAACCCGGACAAGCAGGTGTATGTGACCATGCGCATCGCCTTTGAGAACCTGCTCTATCCGTATCGAGACCCCGACAAGATGTTCTGAGGAGGTGGGCCTGATTGCGAGGATATAAGAACTTTGAGAGCAATCCGCATCCCGGAAATCTCCGGCATCTGGTGGAAATTGGATATACGGAAAACAGCATCAACGAAAACGGCTATCCGGAACCGAAGGATGTGGTGGTCTGCAAGGTCTGGTCTGCCGTCACCGATGCAGGCAACCAGCACTATCGCTCCGCCGACGTGATGAACACCGAGGCGGTCATCAACTTCACCATCCGGTACAGAGAGGGTATCCAGCCCGGCATGTGGGTGCGCTTCCGGGACAAGAAGTGGTTCATCTCCACGCTGGGCGAGTACGGATTCCGGCGCGACTATCTGGGCTTGAAGGCGTCGCTCTCCGAAGGGGTGAGCGGATGAGGCAGGTACAGAATGCGCTTCGGCATATTGGCATTCCCGTCATGGCGGGCGTGTGGCGGGCAACATCGCCCAATCAGAACCCGC
>CAMBWJ010000203.1 GCA_945871545.1 uncultured Clostridia bacterium
ATGTACTTGTAGTCCTTCTCGGCCATCAGCTCCAGATCCTCGGCCTGCGCTTCCGCCGAGTCGGCCATCTTCAGCATGTAGTTCAGTTCCAGCTCCTCCGCAGTGGTCTCCGC
This sequence comes from uncultured Clostridia bacterium, assembly GCA_945871545.1. The sequence continues at coordinate 114 of CAMBWJ010000203.1, forward strand.
CGACCAGGCGGCGGCTGCGACCCAGCCGGAGGCCGCGTAGGGACAGGAGATGGCGATCCGGGGCTTCGACGCGGCAAGCGCGCAGGGACAGAGCGCCAGAAGCACGGCAAGACACAACGCCCTCTGGATGAATTTCAGTCGCTTCATGGTTCATCTCGCTTTTGTACATGAAATTGCAGGAGCGTAAGGCTCCCCTGCGTCCGATTATAGCACAGCCGGGGGCCGACTTCAACCGCCGCGCGGGCGCGCCGCAGCCGCAAATCCCGCCGCCTTCATACAGAATTCGCGCAGAATCACACTTCCGGCCCAAATCTCTGAAAAAAGAGGTGGAAATATTCGCATAGATGTAATATAATGCTTATGTGGGTGTCTATGCACTTCGACATTGAACGACCGGAAAAGGAACAGGCACTATGAACATCATCATCGTTGGCTGCGGCAAGATCGGCACCACCATCCTGTCCAGCCTGCTTGCGGAGGGCCACGACATCGTCGCCGTGGATTCCAATCCCGACGTGATCTCCGAAATCTCCAACATCTACGACAGCATGTACGTCTGCGGCAGCGGCACGGACTGCGACACGCTGACCGAGGCCGGCGTGGCGAATGCCGAGCTGTTCGTGGCCGTGACCGGGTCGGACGAGCTGAACATGCTCAGCTGCTTCATCGCCAAGAAGATGGGCGCGAAGCACACCATCGCCCGCATCCGCAACCCCGAATACAACTACAAGAGCCTGGGCTTTCTGCGCCAGCAGCTGGATCTGTCCACCTCCATCAACCCCGACCTGCTGGCGGCGGAGGAGCTGTTTCAGGTGCTCAAGCTCCCCAGCGCGGTGAAGGTGGAATACTTCTCCCACCGCAACTTCGAGCTGCTGGAGCTGCGCCTCAAGGAGGGTTCGCCCCTCTGCGGCGCACGGCTGAGCGAACTGCGCAAAAAATATGAAGCGAAGTTCCTGATCTGCGTGGCCCAGCGCGGCGAGGAGGTCTACATCCCGGACGGCAGCTTCCAGCTCCAGGCCGGCGACCGCATCGGCCTGACCGCCGCACCCAGCGAGGTGCAGAAGCTGCTGAAGATGATGGGCATCCTTCAGAAGCAGGCGAAGAACGTGATGATCCTGGGCGCGAGCCGCATGGGCTACTATCTGGCGCGCATGCTGCTGGCCAGCGGAACCAACGTGAAAATTATCGACCGGGACCACCAGCGCTGTCAGGAGATCAGCGAGAAGCTGCCCGGCGCGGTGGTGATCTGCGGCGACGGCGCGCAGCAGGAGCTGCTGCTGGAGGAGGGCATCTGCTCCATGGACGCCTTCATCTCCCTTACCGGCATGGACGAGGAGAACATCCTGATCTCCTTCTTCGCCTCCTCTCAGGGCGTTAAGAAGGTCATCTCCAAGGTCAACCGCGACGAGCTGCACTTCATCGCGGAGAAGCTGGGCCTGGATACCCTGATTTCCTCCCGCTCGGTCAGCTCCAACGTGCTCTCCCGCTACGCCCGCGCGCTTCAGAATTCACTGGGCAGCAACGTGGAGACCCTGTACAAGCTGATGGACGGCAAGGCGGAGGCGCTGGAGTTCCGCGTGCAGACCGACTTCCCCATGACCAACGTCCCGCTGAAGGACATGCGGCTCAAGAGCGGCATCCTGATCGCGGGCATCATCCGCAACCGCAAGACCATCATCCCCTCCGGCGTGGACGTGATCCTGCCCGGCGACCGCGTGATCGTGCTCTCGGCGGCCAGCGGCATGCACGACCTGTCGGACGTCCTGAAGCAGTAAGACCGCGACGGGGAAAGGTGTGGTACTTCTTTCATGAATCGCAGAATGATACTCAACACGGTGGGACTGATGCTGAAGGTGGAGGCGGCGCTTCTGCTGCTGCCGGCCATCGCGGCGCTGATCTACGGCGAGTCCTGCCTGTGGTCGATCCTGATTTCGGCGGCCATCTCCCTGGCGGCGGGCTTTGCGCTGACCATACTGAGCAAGCCGAAGAGCCAGGTGATCTACGCCCGCGAGGGTTTCATCACCGTGGCGCTGTCCTGGGTGGCGGTCTCCGCCGTGGGCGCGCTGCCCTTCTGGATCTCCCGGGAGATTCCCTCCTACATCGACGCCTTCTTTGAGACCGTCAGCGGCTTCACCACCACCGGCGCGTCGATCCTGGCGAACGTGGAGATCATGAGCCGGGGCCTGCTGTTCTGGCGGAGCTTCACGCACTGGGTGGGCGGCATGGGCGTGCTGGTGTTCGTGATGGCGCTGGTGCCCAGCGTCACCGACCGCTCCATCCACATCATGCGCGCGGAGATGCCCGGCCCCGTGGTGGGCAAGCTGATGCCCCGCGCCCGGGACACCGCCAGCATTTTGTACAAGATCTACGTGGGCATGACCCTTGCACAGATCATCCTGATGTGGGCCGGCGGCATGCCGCTGTACGAGAGCATCGTGCACGCCTTCGGCACGGCGGGCACCGGTGGCTTCGGCGTGAAGGCCGACAGCATCGCGGGCTACAGCCCCTATCTGCAGTGGGTCATCACGGTGTTCATGCTGCTCTTCGGCGTCAACTTCAACCTCTACTACCTGCTCCTGATCCGCCGCTTCCGCGCCGCGGCCCAGAGCAGCGAGTGCTGGTACTACCTGGGCATCGTGGGCGTGAGCATCGCGCTGATCACCGCAAACATCCTGCCCATGTATGAAAACTTCCAGGAGGCGCTGCGGCTGTCGGCCTTCCAGGTGGCCTCCATCGTCACCACCACCGGCTACGCCACGGCGGACTTCAACCTCTGGCCCCAGTTCTCCAAGGCAATACTGCTGCTGTTGATGATCGTGGGCGCGTGCGCGGGCTCCACCGGCGGCGGCCTGAAGGTCTCCCGCGCGGTGATGCTGTTCAAGACGGTGGGCCGGGAGATCCGCCACCTGCTGCACCCGCGCTCGGTCAACAGCGTGCGCTTCGAGGGCAAGCAGGTGGACGGCGCGACGCTCAAGGGTGTGAGCAGCTACTTCGCGCTCTACATCATCTGCATTCTGGCCATCTGCCTGATCCTGAGCCTGGAGCCCTTCGACCTGGAGACGAACCTCAGCGCCACGCTGGCCTGCTTCAACAACATCGGCCCCGGCCTCGCAGCCGTCGGCCCGGCCTCCAACTACGCGGCCTATTCGCCGCTGTCCAAGCTGGTGCTGTCCCTCGCCATGCTTCTGGGACGACTGGAGATCTATCCCCTGCTGCTGACCCTGATCCCCACCACCTGGATCAAAAAGTAAGTTTCCCTCCGCTTAACCCCCGCGCGGGTTTGAAATCCGCCGCAGCGGGTTATGAATAAAGATCAAAGCGAACGACATCGGTTTCCGTCAAGAAAGGAAGGTACCATGTACTGCGTAAGAAAAGTCAGTGATCGCATCACCTGGATCGGCGGCGAGGATCGCCGCCTGGCCCTGTTTGAGAACGTCTACCCCATCCCCACCGGCGTGTCCTACAACAGCTACTTCATCGACGATGAAAAGACGCTGGTGATGGACACCGTGGATCGCTCCGTCAGCGGACAGTTCTTCGAGAATCTGGAATACATGCTGGGCGACCGCAAGCTGGACTACCTGGTCGTCAACCACATGGAGCCCGACCACGCCGCCACCGTGGGCGATCTGGTGCGCCGCTATCCCGATACCACCATCGTCTGCAACAGCAAGATCGAGGTCATGCTGCGCCAGTACTTCAACTTTGAGACCGAAGGCCGCGTGCAGATCGTGAAGGAGGGCGACGTGCTCTCCACGGGCGAGATGCAGTTCACCTTTGTCATGGCCCCCATGGTGCACTGGCCGGAGGTCATGGTGACCTATGAGATCACCACCAAGACCCTCTTCTCCGCCGACGCCTTCGGCACCTTCGGCGCGCTCAACGGCCGCATCTTTGCCGATCAGGTGGACTTCGAGCGCGACTACATGGACGAGGCCCGCCGCTACTACACCAACATCGTGGGCAAGTACGGCACGCAGGTCAAGGCCATCCTGAAGAAGGCCGCAACCATCGAAATCGAGATGATCTGCCCCCTGCACGGCTTCGTGTGGCGCAGGAACCTGGGCGACTTCATCCAGAAGTACCAGCTCTGGGCCCACTATGAGCCGGAGGAGCAGGGCGTGCTGCTGGCCTACGCCTCCGTCTACGGCGGCACCGAGAACGCCGCCAACATCCTGGCCACCCAGCTCATCGAGCGCGGCGTGAAGGTGCAGATGTACGATGTGTCCGTGACCCATCCCTCCTACATCCTCTCCGACGCCTTCCGTTACAGCCACCTGGTGCTGGCCTCCACCACCTACAACGCCGGCATCTTCGTCAACATGGAGAACCTGGTGCACGACATCGCCAACCACAACCTGCAGAACCGCACGGTGGCGCTGATCGA
>CAMBWJ010000204.1 GCA_945871545.1 uncultured Clostridia bacterium
TGGGCAGGACGCCCTGGTCATAGACGATACGTTCCATGGTGAACCACTTCTTCAGGCCCAGATCGTTGAGGTAGAATTCCACGTTCTCGATGGGCGAGGCCGTGGCCAGCGCAAAGGGAATCCCACGCGCAGCCAGCAGATCAAACAGCTCCGGAGCGCCTGGCATCAATTGAAGGTTCTCCTTCTTGGAGCGCGCCACGGAGCGGTATTCCGCTTCCTTCTCGCGGGAAAGCTGGGCAACCTCCTCCGCGCTGTAACGGTCGCCGAAGCAGTACTGGAAGATTTCGCTGTTGTTGGGGCCGATGTAGTGGGCGGTGATTTCCTCCTCCGTCAGCTCCATGTCAAACTTCGCCTTCATGAAGTTGCGCCAGGCCGCGCGGTGGAACCGGGTATCGTCGTAGAGCGTCCCGTTGAAATCGAACAGCACTGCCTTCATTCGTTTCTACCTCGCTTCATCGTTTGGTCAGGTCGGCAAAGTCCGCGCCGATGTAGGCCGCCAGCTGCTCCGGGTTCAGGATCACCTGAACGCCCCGCTGTCCGGCGCTGACGTAGATTTTGTCGAACAGGATGGCCGTCTCGTCCAGCGTGGTGGGATACTTCTTCTTCATGCCGATGGGCGAGCAGCCGCCGCGCACGTAGCCGGTCAGGCCCAGCAGCTCCTTCACGTGGATCAGATCGATCTTCTTCTCCCCCGCCGCCTGGGCGCACTTCTTCAGATCCAGCTCCTCGGCCACGGGGATGCAGAACACGTGCACGCCCTTCTTCTCGCCCTTTGCCACCAGCGTCTTGAACATGCAGTCGGGGTCGATATTCAGCATCTGCGCCGCATGCACGCCGCTCAGGTCGCTTTCGTCCACCTCGTACTCGGAGGTCTCAAAGGGAATGTTCGCCTGCTTCAACAGGCGCATCACATTGGTTATGGTCATGTTTCCTCCTTGCGAAGGAGCAGCAGCCCCTTCATGGAAGCGTAATCGTTGAAGAAATGATCGACTGTGCGAATCTCGTCATCTGTGCAGCCGATCAGCAGCTTGATCTCGCAGTCGCGCTTCTCAAGATCCACGGTGATGAACGCGCCCGTGAGCCTGCGCGCGGGATCAGAACCCAGAAACAGGTCGATCTCCTCGCCGTCGGAAGCGCGGGTGCCCTTCAGGCAGCCGTAGTCCAGCGGATAGACGATCTGCGGGTGCTCCGGGTGCCGGGAACCCTTTACGCGCTCGATGACGATTTCGCTGTCGGCAATCAGCCGCTCCATCGCCCGCCAGAACTCAGATTCGGAGATCGTCGGGGTCATAGAACACCTCCATCAGCGTAAGTCCGTGGGCCGGAGCCGTGATGCCCAAATCGAGGCGGTCGCCGCTTGCAATGGCGCGCTTGAACGCCCCCGGCTCCAGCTTGCCGCTGCCCACGCTGATCAGCGTGCCGGCGATGATGCGCACCATGTTGTACAGAAAACCGCTGCCCTCCACGATCAGGCGGATTTCGCTGCCCTCTCTGGTCACCTCCGCCCGGTAGATCGTGCGCACGGTGTCCTTCACCACCGAGCCGCTGGCGGCAAAGGCGGCGAAGTCGTGCGTGCCCACAAGATCCTGCGCCTCGGCCTGCATTCTCTCCACGTCCAGCGGATAGATCACGTGGGCGTGGGTGTTGCGGGTCAGCGCGCCCGCATGGGGCGCGGCGTGAAAGAGGTAGCGGTAGCGCTTGCCTCTCGTGGAGAAGCGCGCATGAAACTCCGGGGAGACCTCCTCGGAGCGCGTGACCCGGATGTCCTGCGGAAGCATGGTGTTCAGCGCGAAGCTGAACTTGTCCGCCGGGATGCGGGATTCGGTGTCAAAGTGGGCGGACTGCCCCAGCGCGTGCACGCCCGCGTCGGTGCGGCTGGCGCCGGAGACGCAGAGTTCCTCGCCGGTGAGCTTCCGGATCGCGCGCTCCAGCTTTTCCTGCACGGTCATGGCGTTGGCCTGCCGCTGCCAGCCCGCGTAGGCGGTTCCGTCGTACTCGACAATCAGGTGAATTCTTCGCATGAAACCTCCCGATCAGAAGGGCGCGTAGCGGTTCAGCAGGATCATCACCGCGAACATCAGCGCCACGACGAGAAAGGCCTCGCCGTCGCGCCAGCCGTAGTGCAGCTGCTTCATCTTCGTGCGGCCCTCTCCGCCGCGATAGCAGCGGGCCTCCATGGCCATCGCCAGCTCGTCCGCGCGGCGGAAGGCGCTCACGAACAGCGGCACCAGCAGCGGAACCATCGCCTTCGCCCGAGCGATCAGCTTGCCGCTCTCGAAGTCCGCGCCGCGGGCCATCTGAGCGCGCTGAATCTTGTTCGTCTCCTCCATCAGCGTGGGGATGAAGCGCAGCGCGATGGACATCATCATGGAAATCTCGTGGGCCGGGAACTTGAAGCGGGTCAGCGGCTTCATCAGCGACTCCATGGCGTCGGTGAGCGCGATGGGCGAGGTCGTGAGCGTCAGCACCTGGGAGCAGAGCACCAGCAGAATCAGGCGCACCGCCATGAACACCGCCATGCGCACGCCGCCGGTGGTGATGCGGATGATGCCGAAGTGCAGCAGGTCCTCGCCGTCCCGCAGCAGAAACAGGTTCAGAAAGAAGGTGAGGCCGATGATCACCAGCAGCGGCTTGAGGCCCTTGAGCATGTATTTCATGCCAATCTTCGTACTCAGCGCGCACCAGAGCACGAACAGAAACACCATTGCGAAGCCGATGAAGCTCTTGGCGATGAACACCAGCACGATCATCGCGATGGTCAGGATCAGCTTCGTGCGCGGATCCAGATGATAGAGATACGAATCGCCGGGAAAGAACTGCCCGATCGTCACATTGTTCAGCATTTCGCCACTCCGTTATTTCTTCAGGTTCTTCAGGATTTCCCGGCACATGTCCTCCCGGCGGAAGGTTCCGGGCGCGATGTCGAAGCCCTTCTCCCGCAGGACTGCGGCCAGCTTTGCGCACTCCGGCACGTCCAGGCCGATCTTTTTCAGTTCCGTTCCGTGCTCGAACACCTCGGCGGGCGTTCCCTGATACTGGATGCGGCCGTGATCCAGCACGTACAGCCGGTCGCAGTACTTGCCCACGTCGTCCATGGAGTGGGACACCATGACCACCGTCACGCCGCTCTGATGGATGCCACGGATCAGCTCCAGCATGCTGCGTCGACCGGCGGGATCCAGACCCGCGGCGGGCTCGTCCAGCACAAGAATCGACGGATTCATTGCCAGCACGCCCGCGATGGCCACGCGGCGCTTCTGTCCGCCGGAGAGGTTGAAGGGCGAGGCCTTGCGCAGGGAATCGTCCAGGCCCACCAGCAGCATGGCCTCCGTGACCCGGTGGCGAATCTCCTTTTCGTCCAGCTTCAGGTTCTGCGGGCCGAAGGCGATGTCCTTCTCCACAGTCTCCTCAAACAGCTGGTACTCCGGGTACTGGAACACCAGGCCCACCGCGCGGCGCACGTCGGTCAGCTTCGTGTCCTTGTCGCCCAGATCCATCCCATTCACGAACACGTGGCCGGGTTCGCTCTTCTCCAGCGCGTTGAAGTGGGAGATCAGCGTGGATTTTCCGCTGCCGGTGTGGCCGATGATGCCGATGAACTCGCCATCGTTGATGGTAAGGTTCACGTCGTCCAGCGCCTTGACCTCGAAGGGCGAACCCGGCATATACACATGGGTGAGATGCTTTACTTCAATCGACACAGTTCCACCGCCATTTCTTCCACCGTCAGCGTGTCCTTGGGCACGTCCACGCCCGCCTCGCGCAGCTTCGCGGCCAGCTTCATCATCTCCGGCACGTCCAAACCGTACATCAGCACCTGATCCACGTTGGAAAACACCTGCCGGGGCTCACCGATCAGCTCCACCTTGCCGTCCTCCATCACCACCACACGGTCGGCCTGCACGGCCTCCTCCATGAAGTGGGTGATCCAGATGACCGTGATGCCCTCCTCCCGGTTGATGCGCCGGGCCAGCCGGAACACGTCCCGTCGCCCGATGGGATCGAGCATCGCTGTGGATTCGTCGAACACAATGATCTTCGGCCGCATGGCCAGCACGCCGGCGATGGCGACCCGCTGCTTCTGTCCGCCGGAGAGCATGGACGGCGACGACAGCGCGCGCTCGCGCATGCCCACCTCGGTCAGTGCCTCGTCAACCCGCCTGCGGATTTCCTCCGAGGGCACGCCCCGGTTCTCCAGCCCGAAGGCGCAGTCCTCCTCCACCACGGTTGCCACGATCTGGTTGTCCGGGTTCTGGAACACCATGCCGCACACCTCGCGCACCGGATAGGGATCGTCCTCCGTGGCGACGAGGCCGTCCACCTCCACCGTCCCGGAATTCGGGATCAGCAGGGCGTTGAGCAGACGGGCCAGCGTGGACTTTCCGCTGCCGTTTCGACCCAGCACCGCAAGAAATTCGCCCGCCTGCACGTCCAGGCACACGCCGTCGACGGC
>CAMBWJ010000205.1 GCA_945871545.1 uncultured Clostridia bacterium
TGAACGCTTTACTTTTGGAGGAATCTCTGATGTACAATCCGAACGAGAAGGGTTTTTCGACCAACCAGATTCATGCGGCGCGCCCCGAACCCGTGGGCCCTGCGCCGCTGGCGACCCCCATCTACCAGACCTCAACCTACATCTTCGCCGACACTCAGCAGGGCGCTGCCCGCTTTGCCGGTGAGGAGGAGGGCTACATCTACACCCGCCTGCACAATCCCAACGGCGACGAGGCCGCCGCGCGCATCGCCTGCCTGGAGGGCGGCGAGGCCGGCATGCTGACCGGCTCGGGCATGGGCGCGATCACCGCGACCCTCTGGACGCTGCTCAAGTCCGGCGACCACATCCTCTCCGACTGCACGCTCTACGGCTGCACCTACGCGCTCTTCACCGAGGGCCTGCCCCGCTTCGGCGTTGAGACCACGCTGGTGGACTTCTGCGATCCCGATGCGATCCGCCGCGCCATGCGCCCGGAAACGAAGGTGGTCTACTGCGAGACGGCCACCAACCCCGACCTGAAGATCATCGACATCGAGATGGTCAGCCGCATCGTGCACGAGATCAATCCCGAGGTCATGCTGATGGTGGACAACACCTTCACCTCGCCCTACCTCGTTCAGCCGCTGAAGCTGGGCGCGGACATCGTGGTACACAGCGCCACCAAGTACTTAAACGGCCACGGCGACGTGATCGCGGGCGCGATCATCACCAGGAAGGCGCTGATCGAACAGATCATCCCCTGCGGCCTCAAGTACATGACCGGCTGCGCCATCGGGCCGTTTGATTCCTTCCTGATCACCCGCGGCCTGAAGACGCTGGACATCCGCATGGATCGCCACTGCGCCAACGCGCTGAAGGTCGCCCGCTTCCTGGAGGGCCACCCGGCGGTGCGCCGCGTGTGCTATCCCGGTCTGGAGAGCCATCCCCAGCACGAGCTGGCCAAGCGCGAGTACCAGCACGGCGGCTTCGGCGGCATCATGTCCTTCGAGCTGAAGTGCGGCCGTGAGCGCGCCGCCGAGTTTGCCAACGGCCTGAAGCTGTGCACGCTGGCGGTGAGCCTGGGCGATGCGATCACGCTGATCGAGCACCCGGCGAGCATGACTCACAACACCTACACCATCGAGGCGCTGGCGGAGATCGGCATCAGCGAATCCCTGCTGCGGCTGTCGGTGGGTCTGGAGGACCCGGACGACCTGATCGCCGATCTGAAGGCGGAGCTGGACAAGATTGAGGTGGAATAATATGGATTACAAGAAGCATCTGGTTGAAATGGCCAAGAAGGCCTACGCGGACAAGATGTTCGCCGCCACCAGCGGCAACCTGTCCATCTACGACCGGGAGAACGGGCGCATGTACATCACGCCCGGCTCCTATCCCTACGAGATCATGACCCCCGAGGACGCAATGGTCATCGACCTGGACGGCAACATCCTGGAGGGTGTGCACAAGCCCTCCTCCGAGTGGCGCATGCACGCGGCGGTCTACCGCAGCAACGAGACGGTGAACGCCATCGTGCACACCCACTCGCCCTACGCCACCGCCTTCGCCATCAACAACATGTCCATCCCGGTGGTGCTCTACGAGATCGCCTTCTTCCTGGGCGGGGACATCCCCTGCGCCGAGGGCGCGCTTCCCGGCACCGACGCGGTGGGTGAAAACTGCGTGAAGGTGCTCAAGGGCCGCTACGGCTGCCTGATGGGCAACCACGGCGCATTGGCCGTTGGCGACACGCTGGATCGCGCTTACACCCGCGCGGTGTACATCGAGGACGCTGCCAAGGCGTACTCCATCGCACTGAGCCACGGCCCGGTGAAGGTCATCGACCGCGCCGACGTGCAGAGGATGCTCGGCAAGTGACGCACGGCTTCCATCAAGCCGCATCTGGCAGATAAAGCAGGGAAACCCGGTTCAGAATAAATCTGAACCGGGTTTCCCTGCTTCCAACAGTCTCGTACCTCCGCTTCCGGCAACTTCAGCATCACTCAGTGATGCATGATTTCGGAGATTGCGTCCATGATCTTGTCGTGACAGCCTCCGCAGCCCGTCGAGCAATGGGTGATCTGCTGCACCTCATGGAACATCTTCTCCAGATCATCGAAGGACGATGCCTTATGCATTGCATCCTCGACGTCGAAATAGGAGACCTGCTTGCACTTGCAAATGACTCGGTTTTCCATACTGATTCCTTCCTTACAATACTTTCTTGACCTGGAATGCACATTCCGCTACATAAATTATACTACCTTGTCCCCTACATTTCAAGCAAAACCTGAATTTCATCTGAAACTCATCTCACACCTGCACAGCGCGAGTGGGTCTCCGCATCGATCGCCGGTCGCCCGTTGTCCGCGCAATACAAGGGGTGCACAGATCCTATAGCCGCCCGGTCCTCCTTCCGCAAGAGATGATTCTCTGGCGCCATCTGCTCCACGATTACCGGATTCATCTTCTGTGGCTTCTCCCGCCGCTTTGACGTTCCCGCACTGTTGTTTATTTCGACTTTCTCACCCGCTTTTCCGCTCGATCCTTACGCTCGTTTATAAAAAAGGCCCCTGACTTTGCTTTGTCAGTGGGCCGAATCACCCGTTGAACGGGTGTTTATGATTTCATCCGGCTTGCCGCCATCCTTATGGCAGGTGCAGCAGCCACAGTTTGCGCAGTCGCCGCAGCAGCCGTGGCCCTTGCTTTGGCCTCCGCCGCAGCCGCAGCAATTGCCCCGGTTGCGGACGATGTGCACCAGCGCAACGATCAGCCAGACGGCCAACGCGCCGAGCAGCAGCCAGGATCCAAGGTTCATCGTATCACCCCAAGACTTGCAGAATCAGCCGGAACAGCAGGCTGATGACCCAGGCAATGCCGCACTGGGAGAGTACCACCAGCGCCGACCAGCGCCGACCCAGCTCGCGCTTGACGGACGCGATGGCCGCCACGCAGGGCGTGTACAGCAGCGAGAAGGCCAGGAACACCAGCGCGGACTGCGGCGTAAACAGCGTGGACAGCGCCGCAGTGGAGCCGCCCAGCAGCACCTGGAAGGTGCTGACCACGCTCTCCTTGGCCGTAAAGCCGGTGATCAGCGCCGTGGAAACGCGCCAGTCGCCCAGGCCCAGCGGCTTGAAGATGGGCGCGATCAATCCGCCAATCAGCGCAAGCAGGCTGTTTGCGGAGTCGGAAACCACGTTCAGGCGGGTGTCGAAGGTTTGCAAAAACCAGATGACCACCGTCGCCACGAAGATCACGGTGAAGGCCTTGGTCACGAAGTCCTTCGCCTTCTCGCCGATCAGCTGCAATACGTTGCGCGGCGTGGGCATGCGGTAGTTGGGCAGCTCCATCACGAAGGGCACAGGTTCGCCCCTGAAGGCGGTACGCTTCAGCGCCAGCGCATACAGTATGCCCACGATGACGCCGCCGAAATACAGCCCCAGCATCACCAGCGTGCCGTTCTTCGGAAAGAACGCCGCCGTGAACAGCGCGTAGATGGGGAGCTTGGCGCTGCAGCTCATAAAGGGCGTGAGCAGGATCGTCATCTTGCGGTCGCGGTCGGAGGGCAGGGTACGGGTGGCCATGATCGCCGGCACCGAGCAGCCGAAGCCGATGAGCATGGGCACCACGCTGCGGCCCGAAAGGCCGATCTTGCGCAGCAGCTTGTCCATGACGAAGGCCACGCGCGCCATGTAACCGCTGTCCTCCAGCATGGACAGGAAGAAGAACAGCACCACGATGATCGGCAGGAAGCTGAGCACGCTGCCCACGCCCGCAAACACTCCGTCAATCACCAGCGAGTGCACCACCGGATTGATGCCGTAGGCGGTCAGCGCGGAGTCCACAAGGCCGGTGAACGCGTCGATGCCCAGGGACATCAGGTCGGACAGCCAGCTGCCGATCAGGCCGAAGGTCAGGTAGAACACCAGCGCCATGATCGCCACGAAGGCCGGGAGCGCCGTGTACTTGCCGGTGAGCAGCCGGTCGATCTTCTTGCTGCGCAGGCGCTCCTTGCTCTCGCTGGGATGCACCACGGTCTGCTCGCACAGGCCCGTGATGAAGCGGAAGCGCATGTCCGCCAGCGCCGCCATGCGGTCCTGACCGCCCTCCTCCTCCATCTGGGTCACGATGTGCTCCAGCATCTCCACCTCGTTGCCGTCCAGCTCCAGCTGATCCAGAATCGGCTGATCGCCCTCGATGAGCTTCGTGGCGGCAAAGCGGGTGGGCAGCTTCCGGCGGCGGGCATGGTCGTCGATCAGGTGCATCACCGCGTGGATGCAGCGGTGCACCGCGCCGTTGTCATCGCCCGCGTCGTCGCAGAAGTCCATGCGACGGGGCCGCACATCGTAGCGCGCGGCGTAAATGGCGTGCTCGATCAATTCGTCAATGCCCTCGTTCTTCGAGGCCGAAATCGGCACCACCGGGATGCCCAGCGCCTGCTCCAGCGCGTTTACGTTGATCGTGC
>CAMBWJ010000206.1 GCA_945871545.1 uncultured Clostridia bacterium
ATAGACCCCGATCAGGTTGCCCGGATTGGCCCGGCGCAGCGCAGCGCGCACGCGCTCCGCGTCCTCGAGCGCAAAGCGTACCGACAGCCCGCAGCCCAGGGCCACGGCCCGGGGCGTGGTGACCACGCGCACATTCACGCCCTCCCGGCGCAGGATGTCCTCAAAGCGCAGCACCTGCTGCCGCGAGCGGAACGCCGCGATCCCGTATACCTCCCGCATGTCGATTTCCTCTCCTTCCAAGCGCCGGGAGTTCTGAAAGCCGCCCGGGCGCTAATAGTATAGTTTACGCCGCCGGGCCCACCGGCGTGAAGGAGGGTTTTGATGCAGATCTATTTCGACAACGCCGCGACGAGCAGTCCCAAGCCCGCCGCCGTACAGGAGGAGGTGCTGCGGGCGCTGCGGGATTACAACGCGAACCCCGGGCGGTCGGGGCACGAGGCCGCGCTGCAGGCCGCGCACTGCGTGTTCCGCACCCGCGACGCGCTTTCCGATTTCCTCTGTGCGCCGGAGGGCAGCTGCGTGGCCTTCCAGTTCAACTGCACCGACGCGCTGAACCTGGCCATCAAGGGGATCCTGCGCCGGGGCGACCACGTGGTCACCAGTTTTCTGGAGCACAACAGCGTTCTGCGTCCGCTTTCGGGGCTGAGCAGTCGCGGGGAGATCGCGCTGACGATGGTCGCGCCCCGGCCGGACGGCATGCTGGATCCCACGGACGTAAAAAAGGCGCTGCGGCCGTCCACACGGCTCATCGTCATCACCCATGCCTCCAACGTCACCGGCGCGATCCAGCCCGTCGCCGCCATCGGCGCGCTGGCCCGGGAGAAGGGCATACCCTACCTTATCGACGGCGCGCAGGCGCTGGGCGCGCTGCCGGTGGACGTTGCGCGGCTGGGCTGCTCGATGTACGCCTTCCCCGGACACAAGGGCCTGCTGGGGCCGCAGGGCACCGGAGGATTGTACATTGCGCCGGGACTTGCGCTGCGCCCGGTGCGGGAGGGCGGAACCGGCACCGCCTCCGACAGCATGCTCCAGCCCAGCGAGGCCCCGGAGAGGTACGAATCCGGCACGCTGAACCTGCCCGGCATCGCGGGACTGGGTGCGGGGGTTCAGTACGTGCAGGCGCACCAGTCGCAGATTATGATGCACGAGCGGGAGCTGACTACCGCGCTCTACGAGGGCCTGCGCGAGATGGAGGGCGTGACGCTTTACTGCCCCACGGAGGAAGCCGCACGGGCGGGCATCGTCAGCTTCAACCTGGGCGACCTGGGCTCCAGCGAGGTGGCGGACGCGTACAACCGGCGGGGCATCGCCGTGCGGGGCGGCCTGCACTGCGCGCCCGGTACCCACCGCTTTCTGGGCACGCTGCGCCGGGGCGCGGTGCGGGCAAGCATCGGCTACGACAACAGCTTCGAGGAGGTCGAGGCCTTTCTGCGCGCCACACGCGAAATTTTGCGCGGCGATCCTGCATAAAACGAACCCCCTTCGGGCACAATGCTCCGTGCCTGAAAGGGGTTGATATTTATGGCAATGATGGAATGCAGGGACTGCTTCCGCCTGGCCGATTCACGCTGCTTTCAGCGCTGCGTGAACTGCGGCGCGCCGCTGTGCGACGACTGCGCCAGCCGCAACCACGGCCTGTGCGAGGACTGCGCCGACTGCGAATGATCCCGCGCCGGGCAGCGTCGCCTCAAACCAGATTCTGCCCGGCCATCTTCCGGGCCATCTCCAATTCCAGCGCCTGCTGGCGAAGCTCCGGCTGCTCCTCCGCGAGCTCCCGGTACGCCGCCAGCAGGTCGTCGATCTCCTCCAGCGCGCCCGCGATCTCCTCTGCGGCGTCCGCATCCTCCACGTCCACGCTCTCCATCAGATACAGCACATCCTCCAGCTGTGCGTTCAGCTCCTCCAGCTCCTCGTCCGCCTCGATCTCGTCCAGCTCGTCCAGAATCCCGTGAAAGCGCTCCAGAAATCCGTTCAGCGCGGCCTTTGACATCATACTGCATCGCTCCTTCCGGGCGGCCACCGCCGCCTTTTGCTGACTTACCCTCGCAGTATACCCAATTCCCCCGGGAAAAGCAATCCGTTTGCAGAAATTTTCATTGCAATTGCGCCAAACTGTGATAAACTAGAATACATCAACACAAAGGAAGGTTCATTCATGAAGAACAACTCCAATCAAAACAGGAAATCCGCGCTGCTGAATCCCCGCGGCATCCTCTGCATCCTGATCGTGCTGCTCTACGCCGTCGGTCTGGTGCTGATGCTGGCGGGCAGCTTCACCGCAGGCGCATCCATGTGGGCCGTGTCCACCATCGCGGGCGCGCTGGTGCTGGTCGTGAAGCACTATCAGGAGAAGCGCGCCGCCGACGAGGCCCGGGTCGAGGAGGAGGAGCGTCAATACCAGCAGAAGCTGAAGGACGAGGCGAAGGGGGAGCAGAACTGACATGCGCATGCGCCGCAAGCCCTGGACCGAGCCCCTGCTGGACAGCTGCCCCTATCTGATCGACAGCCCCCGGGACCGTCGCGGCCAGTGGCGGAGCTTCTTCGCCGCGCCGGAGCATCCGCTGCACCTGGAGATCGGTTGCGGCAAGGGCGTTTCCACCGTGCAGATGGCCCACGACAACCCCGGCGTGAACCTCGTGGCCATCGACGAGGTGCGCCACGTGCTGGCCGTGACCATCAAGAACGCCGCGCAGGCGTACGGCGAGGATCCGGTGGACAACCTGCTGCTTGCCGCCGTGGACGCGATGTTTATCACTGACAGCTTCGCCCCGGAGGACGGCGTGAGCCGCATCTACATCCAGTTTCCCAACCCCTGGAACGACAAGGCCAAGCAGCACAAGCGCCGCCTGACCCATCCGCGCCAGCTGATGCAGTACCGCAGCTTCTTATCTCCCGGCGGCGAGATCTACTTCAAGACCGACGATGTGCCGCTCTTCACCGCCACGAAGCGCTATCTGGCCATGTGCGGCTTTGAAGTCACCTACCAGACCGACGACCTGCACGCATCCGGCTTTGCGCCGAACTACATAAGCGAACACGAGCAGCTCTACGCAGGGCAGGGGATTCCCATTCACTTCCTCATCGCCCGCATGGGGCCGCTGCCCGAGGACTTCTGCTACGAGGTGGACGGCCACCGCATCGATCAGGTAGACGTGGGCGCGCAGATCCGCCGTCATAAGGCGCAGGAGCGCAGTCAGGAGGTGGAGGCATGAAGCATACGCCCTTGATCATCCGCATCCTCGGCGGCGCGCTGCTGGTTGCCGTCGTAGCAGTGAGCCTGATCCATCCGATGTACACGCGCGGCGAGTGCGCCTGCATCCTTGCCTCCGCCCAGCGCGGCAAGCCTTACATACTGGGAACCGCCGGCCCGGACAGCTACGATTGCAGCGGTCTTGCGCTGGACGCCTACGGGCGCTTCGGCTGCGAGCTGGTGCACAGCGCCCAGTTTATCGGCTACGACGACAGCTACGCGACCATAGAGGATCCCGCAGACCTGCGCCCCGGCGACCTGATCTTCTTCGACACCATTCGGGACAAGGATCGCTGCGACCACGTGGGCCTGTGGCTGGGCATGAACCGCTTCGTCCACGCCTCCTCCTCGGAGGAGGTGGTCATGATCTCCGAGTTCGACGAGAAGTGGCAGGGCCGCTACTCCTGGGGCAAGCACATCCTCGAGCCCTACGCGCTCCCGGCGGCCAATGAGATCGACGCGGCTGCGCGCGAGTGGGTGCGCGCCTGCATTGCAAGACTTACGCCTGCCGAAGAGGAAACTGCCTGACCCGGTGCCCAAACGACATTTGCATACTGATTAAGCCCGCCTCCATGGATGGAAGCGGGCTTTGCCAATTGTCCGGCGCTCAAGCCGTCTCAGGAACGTCCTTCTTCTTTACGGGCACCCAGACTTCGCAGCGGTAGTCCGGCGCGGTCATGTCGCCCGGAGAATAGACCTCGATGTCCATCTCGCAGGTGGGCGAGTAGGCCGAGGAGGGGAAGAACTCCGCGCAGATGTCGTGCCAGAGCTGCTGAATCGCACCGGGCATCGGCCCCTTGCAGGAGAATACCGCCCAGCTGCGCGTGGGGATGCTGCGGCGGCAGAATCCCTCGGGCGTGACCGCGTCCGCTGCGCAGCGCACGGCAATGCCGTATTCAAAGCAGTTGCTCTCCGCATAGCTGTTGCCGAAGCACACGCCGTAAATGTGATCCTCAGTGGCGTGGGCCAGCAATGTGTTGATGGTTCCGTCCGCATGGGCGCGTCTCCAGAACTCCGGGATGGTGTTGAGCTGCCGCTCGCCGTCGATGCAGTGGTTCTCCACGCGCGCGAGAATGTCGAACGCCGCCTTGTCTTCAATTCTGTAATCCATGATGTTTCCGCCTTTCAGTACGATTTGCACGGTCAGGCGGGAGAGGGACCTGAGCCTGCTTCCCATGC